>JADGRT010000164.1 GCA_017880715.1 Verrucomicrobiia bacterium
AAGCCTACGAACCCCAGTCGGTGGCATCCAAATGGTACCAGTTCTGGCGGGACCATGGCTGCTTTGTCGCCGATCCCCAATCGGCTAAGCCGCCGTACTCCATCGTCATTCCGCCCCCCAATGTCACCGGGGTGCTCACGCTGGGCCACGTGCTTAATAACACCCTCCAGGATATTCTGGCCCGCCTGGCCCGCATGCAGGGCAAGGAAGTCCTCTGGCTGCCCGGCACCGACCATGCCGGCATCGCCACCCAGTCGGTCGTCGAAAGAACCCTCCGCAAACAGGGCGTCATCAAACATCGCGACGACCTCGGCCGCGAAAAATTCCTCGAGCAGGTCTGGGAATGGAAGGAGAAGCACGGCGGCATCATTATCCAGCAGCTTAAGAAACTGGGCTGTTCCTGCGATTGGACCCGCGAACGGTTTACCCTGGATCCCCAGTACTCCGACTGCGTCCAGCGCGTCTTTGTCGATCTCTACCGAAAAGGCCTGATCTACCGCGGCAAACGGATGGTGAACTGGGATCCCGCCGCCCGCACCGCGCTCTCGGACGAGGAGGTCATCATGACCGAGGAAAAAGGCCACCTCTGGCACATTCAATATCCATGCCTCGGCGATAATGGCCAACCGCTCCCCGGCCAGTTCGTCATCGTCGCCACCACCCGGCCGGAAACCATGCTCGGCGACGAGGCCATTGCGGTGAATCCGAAAGACGAGCGCTACCAGAAGCTCGTTGGCCGCCAGGTGTGGTTGCCGCTGCGCAATAAACCCATTCCCGTTATCGCCGATGAACTGGTGGATCCCAAATTCGGCACCGGCTGCGTCAAGGTCACTCCCGCCCATGATCCTGCCGACTACGAAATGGCGCTGCGACATCATCTGCCTTTCACGGTGGTCATCGGCCCCAACGGCCACATGACCAACGAAGGCGGGGCGGATTTCGCGGGTTTGGACCGGATGGAAGCCCGCCAGGCCGTGGTCGAAAAACTCGAAGCGTTGCATTACCTCGTGAAAATCGAGGATTACGTTCACAACGTTGGTTACAGCGAACGCAGCCATGTGCCCATCGAGCCGTATTTGAGCGAGCAATGGTTTCTGAAATACCCCTCCGTCGAGGTGTCCACCCAGGCCGTCGAAAAGGGCGACATCAAGTTCCATCCCGAGCGCTGGGCCAAAACTTATGGCCACTGGATGCATCAGCTCAAAGACTGGTGCATCTCGCGACAATTGTGGTGGGGCCATCGGATTCCGGTTTGGTATCGCAAGGATAAAAATGGCGACGGGAGTCATCCGGACGCGCGCAGCCCCCAAACCGCCTCCGGCTCGCCGCAACCGGGCCAGGATGTCTGGTGCGATCTGCTGCCCCCGCCCGATCCGGAAAATTGGACCCAGGACACCGACGTCCTCGACACCTGGTTCAGCTCCTGGCTGTGGCCGTTTGCCACCCTGGGCTGGCCCGAGCCGAACCCGACGCTGCATAAATTCTATCCGACGGCCGATCTGGTCACCGGCCCGGACATCATCTTCTTCTGGGTTGCGCGAATGATCATGGCCGGCTATGAGTACATGGGTCAAAAGCCCTTCGGCAACGTCTATTTCACCGGCATCATCCGGGATAAGCAGGGGCGCAAGATGTCCAAGAGCCTCGGCAACTCGCCCGATCCCCTGGATCTCATCGCCCAGTTCGGCGCCGACGCCTTGCGCTTCGGCATCATGCGTTCCGCCCCGCTCGGACAGGACTTGCTCTTCGACGACCAACAGGTCGAGCTGGGCCGCAATTTCTGCAATAAGCTGTGGAATGCCTGTCGTTTCCGCCAGATGCAGAGCGGCGAAACCGAGGACGAAATCAATCCCGCCCTCCTGACCAACGACGACAAATGGATCCTGCTCCGACTCGATGCCGCGATCCGCGAAATCACCACCGCCCTGGCCGAATATCACTTCAGCGAGGCCGCGCAGGTGATCTACCGGTTCTTCTGGAGCGAGTATTGCGACTGGTATATCGAGAGCAGCAAAGCCACCCTGAACGGCGCCGACGCCGCCCAGAAAGCCAACACGCTGGCGGTCATCGATTTCGTCCTCTCCCACACCCTGAGGCTGTTCCATCCGTTCCTGCCGTTCATCTCCGAGGAATTGTGGCAGGGGATGGGCTTCAACCAGGAACTGCCGGAAAACCAAGGCGGCCAAACCATCATGTACGCCCATTGGCCCAAGCCTTTCGACGAAGCCTTCCTGACAAACTACGGTCTGGATGCCTCGGTGGATCGCCTCATTAGCGAGAAGCACGAGCTGATCGGCCAGGGTCGCAATCTCCGCCGCGAAAACAGCATCGCCTCGAATAAAAAGGTCAAGTTCATCTTCAAACCCGTCGCCGCCTGGGCGGACCGCGAGGCCGAGGTTTTGAAGCTGTTGCTCAACGCCGAACCGCTCGTCATCGACGCGCAGTTCACGCCGCAAAAAGGCACGCCTACCGTGCGATCGCCGCTGGGCGATCTCTTCCTGCCATTGGAAGGATTAATCGATGTGGACGCGGAAAAAGCTCGTTTGACCAAGGAACTGGCCAAAACCGCCACCGAAATCGAACGCTCCGAACAACGGCTGAACAATCCGGCATTTACGCAAAAAGCTCCGCCGGCAGTGCTCGAAGACCACCGCAAGCGCCTGGCCGAATGGCAGGAAAAGCAGCAACGCGTCCAAGCCGCCCTGGAAGCCTTGAACCGTTGACCGCCAAAACCGCCAGGAGCGCCCTCGTCCGCGCGAAGTAATTCCCGACGCGAACACGCGGACGAGGGCGATCCGTTTGCCTCGTCCTCGTCGTCGAAAAAGGACCAGAAATCGAGGACGAGGACGAAGGACGACGACGAGGACGAAGACGTCTGCGGGACGGGATGCAGCTCAGATTTTCGTAGCATCCGGCGGGAGCCGGATCATTTTTCTCTAACACGGATGGGATCCCAACCAGCGAACATCGAACCCTCAACATTGAACGCCGAACAACGAACATCCCAAAACCCGTAGGAGACGACGTCAGGAGTCTCTAACTTCGAAAAGCGACGCCGGAGACGGGGGTTGAAATCGCCTGGGAAATCCCCCATGCTCAGCCCTGTGAAAAATTTCTGGCTATTGAGCGTGCTCTTATCATTGGGATTAGCCACGGCGGGCTGCGGCAAACCCAGCCCCGCGGTTCCCGCCCCCGATCCATCCGGCCACTTGAACCACGCACAGCCCCGCTTGCCTACGATCAAACTCTGGGCGGGCACGAATGCGCTTATCACCGAAGTCGCCAGCACGCAAACGCAAGTGATGACTGGCATGATGTTCCGTGAATCCATGGCGGAAAACGAAGCCATGATCTTCGTGTTTCCCTACCCCCACCAGGCCTCGTTCTACATGAAAAACACTATTCTGCCGTTATCGTGCGCCTACCTCGACAATGACGGAACCATCCTCGAAATCCACGATCTTCAACCCAAAAATGAAACGGCGGTTCCCGCCGCGACCGACCGAATCCGCTTTGTCCTCGAAACCAAACAAGGCTGGTTTCAGCGACACCCGGTCGGTATCGGCACGGTCATCAGCACGGAACGCGGCTCTCTGCTGCAAACCTTTTTCCGCACCCCATGAAAATCGCCCTGGCCCAGATTAATACCACCGTCGGCGACTTTGCCCGCAATGAATCGAAAATCCGCCAAGCCTACGAATGGGGCGTCGCGCAGGGGGCCGACCTGGTGGTTGCCCCGGAACTGGCCCTGGCCGGTTATCCGCCGCGTGACCTGTTGCTCAAGCATGGTTTTGTGACCCGGAACCTCGAGGTCCTGGAAAGCTTGGCGACGGGCACGGGCAAGACCGGCCTGCTCGTGGGCTATGTCGGCTGGAACCACCGGCGGCCCGGACGCGAAATCACCAATGCCGCCGCCCTGCTGCAAAACGGCCGCCTCCTGGCCACCCGCGCCAAAACCTTGCTGCCCACCTACGACGTCTTCGATGAAGACCGCTACTTCGAGCCCGCCGTCGAAAACAGCCCCATCGAATTCAACGGCCGGAAAATTGGCGTGACCATCTGTGAAGACGTCTGGAACGATGAAGACTTCTGGCGCGAACGCCGCTACCGGGGTAATCCCGCCGTGGAGTTGTGCGATCAGGGCGCTGAAATTCTCTTCAATCTTTCCGCCTCGCCCTGGCACCTGGGAAAAACCCGCGTCCGTTTCCAGATGCTTTCCCGCCTGGCCAGCAAAACGCGGCGTCCGGTGGTTTATGCCAACCTGGTGGGCGGCAACGATGAACTGATCTTCGATGGTGAAAGCCTGGTGTTCAACGCCGGTGGTCAACTTATTTTACAGGGTAAAAAATTTGAGGAGGAGCACGCCCTGATCGACCTCTCCAAGGCTGAGCCCATTCCGGCGCGAGTCAATCTGGATGAAGAAAAGCTCTACCAGGCCCTGGTTCTTGGCCTGCGTGATTACCTGCATAAATGCGGCTTCAAATCCGCAATTCTAGGCCTTAGCGGTGGCATCGATTCCGCTCTGGTGGCCTGTCTTGCCGTAGCCGCGCTAGGCAAGGAAAACGTTCACGGGATCTCTCTTCCCTCGCAATTCTCCTCCCCAGGCAGCCTGGATGACGCCCGCATTCTCGCCGAGCATCTGGGCATCCGCTACGACGTTATTCCTATCCAATCAGCCTTTGCGGCCCTGAAAACCGAACTCCAGCCGGTCTTCGCGGGCCTGCGTGAAGATACCACCGAGGAAAACATCCAGGCGCGCCTTCGCGGCGTTATCCTCATGGCATTGTCCAACAAGTTCGGCTCGCTGCTCCTAACCACCGGCAACAAAAGCGAAATGGCGGTCGGCTATTGCACGCTCTATGGTGACATGTGCGGCGGCCTCGCCGTCATCAGCGACCTGCCCAAGATGATGGTCTATCGCCTGGCCCGCTGGATTAACCGCGACCAGGAAATCATCCCGCCCTCCTCGCTCACCAAACCGCCTTCCGCCGAACTGCGACCCAACCAGACCGATCAGGACTCCCTGCCGCCTTACGAGGTGCTGGACGCCATTCTCAATGCCTATGTGGTGGAACTCAAGCCCCCGGCCGAAATCGTTGCCCTCGGATATGAGGAAGCCGCGGTGCAACGGGTCGTCCACCTCATCAACGGCAGCGAATACAAACGCCGCCAAGCCGCTCCCGGCCTGAAAGTCACCACCAAAGCCTTTGGCCTGGGACGCCGCCTCCCCATCGCCCAACGGTTCGCCGATCGGTAGCGGCGGGTTTCCCAGCCGGCCGCCCGGCCGGAGCGCCCTTGTTCGGAGGGCGGAGTTACCCGACGCCCATTTATTATGGGGTTACGGCTGGTTCTGGATATCGTAACAAAATAATGTTTCATGATATCGCAAGTATAATTTCTTGTCGCCGATCACCGGATGCGTCCACACGTCTTTGTCACGCCCGGCGACGAGCCGAAATCGGCCCGCGTATTCCAAACCGGCAGATGTTGGTTTAATCAAGGCCATTTCACCTTCCTGGCTGAGGCAATACAACCGGCCATCGGCGTACAGGATGGATCCCATCGCCATATCCGCCAGGTGGTGCCGCACCTGGCCGGTGGCCGCATCGACACTCGCCCACCCTTTGTCCTTGCGATACCACGAGCCGTAGAGCACCCCCTCGACACACACCAAACACCCGTGACAGGTATCCAGGCGGGTGGACCACACACACTCGATGCGATCATGAGGCGGTTGGGTATCCCATGCCGGTCGAATTAACCGGCCCGCCTCGGTGTCGGGCGCGGTCATCAACACGGCGTCGTTTACTAACGTGGGCGTAGCGGCAATGACCCCATACTGGGTTGGCAAGGGATACGTCCACAGCAACTTTCCGGTCTTGGCCTCCACGCCGAACATATGACGGAGCGAGCAGTTGACAATTTGCCGTTGTCCATCGCGTTCGATCATGATGGGCGAGGTGTAACTGGCACTGTCCGTCTCCCCAGCCGGTTCCGCCAGGCGTTGTTGCGCGGGATGGCCGGAGACGCCGAGTTTTAAGGGCTCGGTCGTCCACAAAGTGGATCCGGTCCGTTTATCCAAGGAAACCATGAGCGCCTTGGCTCCCGCGGGGGTGGCGATCACCTGCGACTCATAGACGAGCAGGCATTCGCTGAGCCCCCAGGTGGGCGTTTTGCCGCCAAACCGATCCAGCATATCGACGGCCCATATTTCCGCGCCGTTGCCGGCATCCAGGCATGCCAGACGGCCATGGGCGTTCATGAGATACAACCGGCCCTCGCTAAAGGTGCAGCAGGAACGAGCCCCGGGATAGGGGATCTTCCAGGATCGTCCGTTTTTAGTTTCCCAAAGGAGCTTTCCCTGGAGATCGAGAGCATAAACCCGCAGCTCATCCCCAACGTCTCCCGTTAAATAGATGCGTCCCCCGGTGATGATCGGCGCCGAATAGCCGCGTCCCAGACCGGATGATTTCCACAACAACCGCGGACCCTCGCCCGGCCATTGTTGCAGCAAGTTGGTCTCGGTACAGACGCCATCCCGGCGAGGACCGCGCCACTGCGGCCACCCCGTCTCGGGAGAGGCGGTTAATTGGACGCGCGCGACAGCCGCTATGGTTTGGCCGGCGGCTGAGGTGGCAGCCTCACAAACCCTTGTTTCTGAGATAATCTGGAGTCCCGCGAGTAATCCTAACCAACCAAGAATGACGTGCCTGCATTGCATAGACTGGGATCTTTTGAGGCCGAGTTTAACCCATGCCCCCAGTTTCCGCAAATCATGTTGACGAAAAAATCGGGGATCCGGAGATTTCCAGCAAGCACCGCCCCTTC
>JADGRT010000165.1 GCA_017880715.1 Verrucomicrobiia bacterium
GCCCGGCGCTTGAATTTTTCCTCGAAAAAGCGGGGGTGCAGCGTGATCGCATCCACGCCGGCATCTTCCAAATAATGCAGCCGTTCAACGAAACGTGACTGCCAGTCGGGACGCTGGCTGCCCAGCCGGATTTTGGCCGTCAAAATGCCCGGCCAGCAACGCCGAGCTTCCGGTACAACGGCGCGCAGGGCCTCCAGGTTTTCGAACAGCGCGCTGCCGGCTTCGCAGGAGCGAATCGTCCAGGCGTTGCAGGCCAGGTTCAAGTCCACCGCTTCCACGCCGTGTTCGCCCAAACGATGGAGCACACGCTCCAACGGATCGCCACTGCGCACCATGAGCTGAAAGAACAGGTTGCTTTCCTGCGGGCGACGGCGCAGCCAGGGCGAGGCCTCGAAATCCTCCTTTAATATCTGGCGGGCCGCCAGCATCTCCGTCCATACGGCGCCGCAGCCGCCCAATTCCGCCAGCAGCCGGCGAAAGGCGCTGTGGGTGTACCCGGCCAGCGGCGCGCAAAAGCGCGCGGGAGCAAAACGTCGGCCCCGAATGAAGCATTCGTCAAACATCGTCGGCGAGGCTGCCTGGATAGCACTTATATTTCACAAATGGAGCTAGGCACTTGACGCTTGTTCGAGCCGTTTCTTGCCATGAACCCGGTAGGGCGGAGTTGCTGCTCCGCCCTGATATTTGGGCGGCGCGGCAGCGCCGCCCTACCCACCAACGATTCATGGTCCCCATGCGGATTGCTGAAAACGTGGATCCACCATCATATTCGGATACCGACTCAGTGCGGCATCCACCCAGTCAAGCTCCTCGGCGTTGTTGCCAAAATGGACCGATACAAAGGTTGTCTCCGGATGCCGTTCCATGACCCATTCCGCCAGGTTATTGCGGGAGCCTCGGCAAAGGCAAATCGCCCGGGGCTTTGCCGGTGGCGGGTCGGGTGAACTTGTCGCCGAACTTCGTGAAGCCTTCCACAAAGCCCCCGTGGCTGAGGAAGAACTGGCCGTTCTCCACCCCCATGAAACGGTCCAGACGGTCGGCCTTGCCCGTGTCGTCGTGGCTGAAGCTCGCTGTGGTCAGCTCGATCCACTTGCCTGCGGGCGTCTGGATCCACTGGTTGCCGTAGAGCGCCTGGCGGACGATGTGGCCGCTGCTGCCCCCGAAGTTTTCGCTGAAACTGTGAAGGCCGCGCAGGTAACCGCCCTCTTTCGGAGCGCGCCACGACGAAATGAGCATCCATGCCTGCTTCTCCGGATGAAACCAGTAGCCGGAGAAAATGGTGAAGGTTTCGTTCGTCGGTTGGGCGGTGACTATGAAGCGCTGTTTCTCGCCGGTCTGCCACAGGTATTTCAAATGGCTGTGACCACCGGTGCCCTCGTTGCCGAAGTCGCCCGTGAAAACGCCCTCGCCCTTGCCCAGGAGCTTCACCCGGTTTTCGTCGGCAACCTTCTCGCGGCTGACCGCCTCGCCGCCGCTGTCCCAGACGCTGAAGATGATCCGCCGCTCGGTGGGGCTGTTGACCTGCATGCCGAAATAGCCCCGATGCCAACCGCAGGCCATGTAGAAAGTCGCGGCGGGATCCGCGACGCCGGTGACCTCGCAATAGAAGGCGGCGACGTTCGTCCCGGGCGGAACGGGATAGGCCAGATGCACCGACGCGGCGTTGCGGTGCTCGTTAAGATTGAAATGCGCATCCTGTGCCGCCAGGCCGTCGAGCAGCAGCGCGTCGAGATCGCCGAAAGGCTGGCTGCGCGCGTTCAGTGATTCGAGGGCGAACGGTTGGAAACCGGCCTTGGCGATCTGGAACGAGCCGAAATCGGCGGTCACCGGGGTGTCGTTGCCCGCGCCCATGACGGAGGCCGTGCGCGACTCGCCGGCGACGGTGAGCTTGAGCTTCGACCCGGCATCCTTGGGTAACCGCAGCACCACCTTGGCCGTGACTTCACCGGTCTGCTTGAACTGGCCATACCAAATCACCTTCAGCGCCGGGTCGGTCCAGCGAGTGACGCCGCTGCGCTCAGATATGCGGGCGCCATCGGGATCAGGCAACGTATAGGCCGTGAAGGCCGGAATGCGAATTTCCGCGCCGCTCGCCTGGATAACGAGGGCGACGAGCAGCGTGGACAAGGGCAGATGGTTAGTCGCTACTGCGGCAAATCTCATAAAAATGTCTCGGATAATGTATCACGGATCACACGGATGGACACGGATGTTTCTTTGCCAAACCGCGTAGCGGCGTCTCGGCAGAGCGCCGCATACTCGACCCCGCGCACGGAAAATGGCGGCGCTCTGCCGAGACGCCGCTACGTGAAAAGACGAGCGCCAAGCGCCAATGATAAGACATGGGTTTGTTTTAGCCACTTGTGTTTTTCGTCCTCGTCCTCGTCCCTCGTCCCTCGTCCCTCGTCCTCGATTCGTTTTTTTGACTTTTCGAGGACGAAAGTAGCGACGGCGGATCAATCCCATTCGTCGGACAATTCGCGCGGCTTTATGCTGGCCAACCACGCTCTGTTTCCGGCAACTTAGGCTGCATGAAATTGGCGCCGATCATCCTCTGCTTGTGCAGTCTGCTGTTGAATCCCACGACCACCGAGGTGGCGGCGGCTCCTGCTGGCAAGGCCAAACATGTCGTGGTGGTGGTGTGGGATGGCTTGCGCCCCGATTCGGTGACGCCACAATCTACGCCAACCCTGTGCCAATTGTCCCGTGACGGCGCGGTTTTTCAAAACCATCACCCGGTCTTCCTCAGCTCCACGGAAGTCAACGGCGCCGCCCTGGCCACCGGCGCTTATCCGGATCACAACGGCATTATCGCCAACCGCGAGTATCGCCCGGAAATCAACTGGCAGGAATCCACCGCCACGGAAGGCATCGACACGCTCCGCCGGGGCGATTGGCTGACGTCCGGTCATTATTTAACCGTGCCGACGATGGCTGAATTGATTCAGCGGGCGGGTTTCCCGACGGCGGTAGCCGGCTCCAAACCGGTCGCCATTTTGCAGGATCGATCCAGCCCGCGCGCATCCGCTGCGGCCCGACAGTCGTTCATGCTTTATAGCGGCCACACCCTTCCCGCCTCCGCCTTGAAGTCAGTTGTTCAGATGACCGGCGGGGAGTTTCCCACCAATACGCTGCCGGGCTTCCGCGACCGCTGGACCACCGAAGCCATCACGCGCGTGGCGTGGAGCAACGGTGTGCCCAAACTCTCGCTCCTGTGGTTTGTCGAACCGGATGCCTCCCAGCATGCCAAGAGCCCCGCCGCGCCGAGGGCCAAGGCCGCGCTCGCCAGCAATGACCTGCATCTGTCCCTGATTCTCAAGACGCTGGAAGAGCAAGGGGTGCGCGATAAAACCGACGTCATCGTCGTGTCCGATCACGGCTTTTCAACCGTCGATCGTGGGGTGGACTTGGTGGACGTTTTGAAAAAAGCGAAGTTCCGGGCCACGCGCAAACTCGAGGATGCGGAACCGGGCGAGGTGTTGGTCGTCGGGCTTGGCGGCGCCTCCATGCTCTATGTCGTCAACCATGACGTGGCCATTACCCGCCGGCTGGTGCAGTTCCTACAGCAATCCGATTTTGCCGGCGTGATCTTCTCCCGGGTGTCCCTGCCGGGAACTTTCTCCCTTAAACAAGCCCGCCTCGATTCTCGATACACCGCGCCGGATGTGGTGGTTTCATTCCATTGGAAAAACGGAACGAACGAATTCGGCGCCGCCGGCTTGCTGAATACCGATAGCGGTAAAAAGGGGACGGGCGCTCATGGTTCCCTGAGCCGTTATGATATGCACAATGTGCTGGTGGCGGCCGGACCGGATTTCCGCCGCGGTTTTGTCGATGAATGGCCTTCCGGGACCGCCGATGTGGCGCCCACCGTTCTTTGGGTTCTGGGCCTCAACCCTCCCGCCACGATGGACGGCCGGGTCTTGCGCGAAGCCTTGACCGAAGCTCGACCGACCGACCGGCAGCCCAAGCAAAAGACCCTCGAAGCCGCTGCCGATTTCGACGCCGGCCGCTGGCAGCAATATTTGAAATGCACCACCCTGGGCACGCAGGTTTACTTCGACGAAGGCAACGGCGAATACCTGCCCAGGTAGTTGCGGAATCCAAAAACTTCCCTTTGCGATTGCCAAATCCGCAGCTTTTTCTTTGAATGAAACGCCCATGACACGAACGAGGAATCCATGAACAACTTTACTTATCACAATCCGGTCCAAATAGTTTTCGGCAAAGGCACCATCGGCCAATTGGCCAGTCTCATCCCCGCCGGCAAAAAAATCCTCATGACCTACGGCGGCGGATCCATCAAACAGAACGGCGTCTATGACCAGGTCAAGCAAGCGCTGGCCGGACGCGCACGGCTCGAGTTCGGTGGCATTGAGCCTAATCCGCGTTACGAAACGCTCATGAAAGCCGTGAAAATCTGCCGGAGCGAAAAAGTGGATTTCCTGCTTTCCGTGGGCGGGGGTTCGGTGCTCGATGGGACCAAGTTCATCGCGGCGGCCGCCTTTTTCGAGGGCAACGATCCGTGGGATATCCTCGCCAAGAACGCCCCCATAAACAAAGCCCTGCCGATCGGTTGCGTGCTGACCCTGCCGGCCACGGGTTCCGAGATGAACATGTTTTCGGTGGTGTCCCGCGATTCCACGCAGGAGAAACTCGCATTTGCCAATCCGCAGGTGTTCCCGCAATTCTCCATTCTCGACCCGGAAACCAATTTCACACTGCCCGAGCGGCAGACCCGGAACGGCGTGGCCGACGCCTTTGCGCACGTCCTGGAGCAGTACCTGACCTATCCCGCGAACGCGCCGTTGCAGGACCGCCAAGCCGAGGCGATTCTGCTGACGCTGACCGAGGAAGGACCGAAAGTCCTGAAGCAGCCGCGCGATTACGCGGCGCGCGCCAACCTGGCGTGGTCGGCCACCCTGGCGCTCAATGGGCTCATTGCCTGCGGCGTGCCCCAGGACTGGACCACTCACATGATCGGACACGAGCTGACCGCGCTCTATGGTTTGGATCATGCCCAGACGCTGGTGGTGGTGATGCCCGCCGTTTGGAAGCATCAGAAGCAGGCCAAGGCGCAGAAACTTGCCCAGTACGCCGAACGCGTGTGGGGCGTCACGGGCGGCGACCAAGCCGGCCAGGCCATCGCGCGAACCGAACAATTCTTCCAGTCGTTGGGCATGAAAACGCGGTTGTCCGAATACGGCATCGGTTCGGAGCGCTTCGAGGAGATGGGCGAGCGCCTCGCCCGCCGCGGCAGCAAATTGGGCGAACACCAGGCCATCGGAAAGAAAGAAGTGATCGAAATCTTGCGCCTTTGCGGGCCGTTGGGGGCCTAACCGCTGGAGGCGAAACGGCCGCCACCTGCGCCATTGAGGAAACGATCGTTGTCGGCGGGCATTCGTATGGCAAAGCAAAAGGAAATAGACCACCAGAGGCAAAAAATGGCCCTATCTTTACCTCCCATTTTTCTGCCTCGGCTTCGCCGGTAAACAGACAGCCTCAGGGCTCCTGACACCGCGCCTCACAGCAACCCCATCGAGGAAATCCTCTGAGCTGGAAAGCTACCGGTGTGGACAACTTTATGTTGCATCTGCGACGCATACTTGTCCACATCGTGGCAAAACGGTTTCAACCATATTCCATCGAGTCAGGATTTCTGTCGCACCATGACATCTTGGCAGTACAATGCCTCAAATTCGTCACTCACCGCGAGGAATCACCCGTCCAACGGATTCATGCCCCAGTTCCTCTCTCGGATCGATTACTGGATTGGAGTGTCCTCATCCGCGCGAACTCGGGCGCGGCGACTCAAACGCGCGGATGAAGGCATCTGCGCTCCCTGGGTTGCGGCTTCGCCGCGCTGCGCCTCTGCGCGAGACCAGGTCGGCGGCGGCGTGTGATCTCCGAACGCGTTTAATCTTGCGTTGAGTTACACCAAATGCACCGAAGCAACGAGATCATTGCGGCGCCGAAGGTCTATGGGTTCGACACCGGCTTTGTGTGCGCTCACCGCGGCTGGACCACCTTGCGCGCCGACGATCTGGGCCGGCTTTGGGAGCACTACGTCCTCAACGAACTCACGGCGCATCTGCAAACGACCAATCTGCGATATTGGCGCGACAAACAGGGCCACGAAGTGGACTTCCTCTGCCTTCCGCGGGGGCGGAACCCGCTGGCCATCGAATGCAAGTGGTCGGCTCGCGACTTCAATCCCGGAAACCTGCTGGTCTTTGCCCGCGCTTATCCCAAGGCCGAGTTGATCGTGACGAGTTCCGATGCCCGTCCGGCGTTTACGCGCGTTTACGAAGGTCGGCCCGTCCAATTCCTCGCCCTCGACGGCCTCGTTCAACGAATCCTCGGCCAGCCAGTCAGGCCGTTGGGGGCATAAGCATTGGAGGTGAAACGGTCTCGCACTAGACCATCCCGGATCCTTTTCCACCCGGCTCGCCCGGCGGCCAGACATAAGCGCCACCCGAAGCGGTGGCATCTGGCCGGATTTCCATGCCCGGATTGATCAGGTCGTTCTCGGCTTCCCAAAAAACCCCGCCTTTCTCCGGCACCTTTATAACAGGCGCCGAAACTCGCCTGGCTTCGAACGATGGGATCGGTTCGATGTCCTTTAACAATTGACGCCCCACATCTTCGCCGTCCAATTCCAGAACAGCTCGAGCAGGGCGCGGCTCCGGCCTGCACCTTACACGGATCTGGCGGACGGATGCACTCGCGCCGTAGCGCAGACTTCCAGTCCAATGCCACTAGGATTTCAACGCCGTCATCCCGGAGGGATGGCTGAAAATAGCCCAGCGTTTCAACGCTGGGAC
>JADGRT010000166.1 GCA_017880715.1 Verrucomicrobiia bacterium
CGGCGTTTCAACGCCGGGTGTGGACGGATCGACGGTTGAGTCCCGAAGGGACGGCTGAGAGCCACAAGTTCAGCCGTCCCTTCGGGACTTGGCACACCCGAACCCCGGTCCCAGCGTTGAAACGCTGGGCTATTTTCAGCCATCCCTCCGGGATGACGGCGTTGGAATCCTAGTGACATTGGACCTCCTGGTCTGCCGGTTCCTGGAGCTTTCCAGCTCCAAGGATTCCAACCCGGCGCGCCACTGGAATGCTGGCCTTCAGAGAAGGCCGCAACCGGCAGGTCAGAGACCTGCCCCACAAGGTCCTGCCCTCATTCGGAGCCGCACACCCTCCCGCTCGTTTCGTGATTTCGGGTCTTGCTTCTCGTCCTGGGTCGCCTTTGAATAGCCTTAACTTATGCCTAAAAAAGTCCTCTGCCTGCTGGTGTCCGGTTTGGAAGAGATCGAAACCGTCGCCCCCGTCGATTTGTTGCGCCGCGCCGGCGTCGAGGTCACCCTCGCCACGCTCAACGGGAACCAGGTCGTGATGGGGCGCAGCAACATTTCGCTGCAAGCCGATGCCGGCCTGTCGGCAGTGGACATCAAGCAATTCGATCTGCTGCTGCTCCCGGGCGGTCCCGGGGTCAAGGTCCTTCGGGCGGACGGACGCCCGGCGCAACTGGCCCGCGACTTCGCCCAGGCGGGCAAGGTCGTCGCCGCCATTTGCGCCGCTCCGCTGGTGCTCGCGGATGCCGGGTTGCTGACCGGCCGAAAATTCACCGCCCATTTCTCGACGCAGGCAGAACTGCCGCAAGCGTTGCATGCCGAGAAAGTGGTCCAGGACGGCAACATCGTTACCTCGCGCGGCGCGGGCACGGCCATCGAGTTTGGCCTGGCACTGGTCGGCCGCCTGTGCGGCGAGGCCGCCGCGCAGGACGTCGCGAAAGCGATCATGGTGTAGCCAGCGATGAAACCGGGCGAAGGTTTTCCGGGAGCCATGGTGAATTTTTTTTGGATTGGATTGGGCAGCGCGTTGGGCGGGATGGCCCGGTACTGGTTGTCCGGAGTGGTGGGGCGTTTCGCCGGCGAAACGTTTCCGCTCGGCACCCTGGTCATCAATGTCACGGGCTCGTTTGTTATCGGCTTTTTCGCCACGCTCACCGATCCCGACGGCATTCTGCTGGTCAAACCCCAGCACCGTCACTTTTTCATGAGCGGGCTTTGCGGGGGCTACACCACCTTTTCGTCCTTCAGCCTGCAAACGCTTAATCTGGCCCGGGAAGGCGAGTGGCTGAAAGCCGGCATCAATTCTTTCGCCTCGCTGTTTTTATGTCTGCTGGCCGTATGGCTGGGACACATCCTGGCCTTGAGCTTGAACCGCATCACCAAGTAACGGAGGCACCCATGCAAATCCCTCATGAATCGATTCTGTTGCGAATTTTTCTGGGCGAAGCCGATCGCTGCGGCCACCAGCCATTGTTCGAAGCCCTGGTGCTGAAGGCTCGCGAACTGGGACTGGCCGGCGCCACCGTCCTGCGCGGCCCGATGGGATTCGGCAAATCCAGCCGGCTCCACACCGCCAAAATCCTGCGCCTTTCCGAAGACCTGCCAGTCGTCGTTGAAATTGTGGACAGCGAGGAAAAAATCCAAAACTTTCTGCCCGTGATCGCCTCGATGATGGGCAGCGGACTGGTTACCCTGGAAAAGGTCAAGGTGCTCCAGTATGGCGAAAAGCCGGAAACGAAAGGGTAACAGCGATCGATTACGCGCCACGCGCCGTGCGCGCGTGGTGCATAAAAATACCGGGCTCCTTGGATCAGGGGATGACCCAGGAGCCCGGGGAATTTTCGAACTTAGTACAATCAGTGGGACTACGTGGGAACTCCGAACGCGGCCTGTACGATACCGCATCCGAAAACTGCCGGGCATTCAAAGAACGATTTTTTTATGCCCAAAATTCGTTTCGTAATCCGCTAGCAATAGACCACGTCATCCCTCCCTTGTCAAGCGATGCGCCAAAAAATTCTTTTCGATTTTCTAGATAATCGCTTTGTTGTTTATAATCAACCTGTTGCATACAAGGTCCACCCGCGGCCAGGATGCCAGGATTAAAAAAACATCGCTGCCAGGTAATAACAATCTGCTGGGTTCTTCAAATAATCGCTCGATCGGCTGAAAGAAAAATCGCCGAACTCTTTTTTCGGTTCCCAATAAGATTCGTGTTTACACCCCCCCGTTGACTGTTAGTATCGTCGGCAAACAGAATTTCTCATGAAGAAAATCGAGGCTATTATTAAACCCTTCAAACTGGAAGACGTGAAAGAAGCGTTGGCCGGTATTGGAGTCGAAGGCATGACCGTGTGCGAAGTCAAAGGCTTTGGACGACAAAAGGGACACACGGAGATTTATCGCGGGAGTGAATATACCGTCGATTTTCTGCCCAAGGTTAAATTGGAAATTGTGCTCGCCGACAACGTGGCGCAGACGGCGGTGGAAACAATCGTCAAAGCCGCCAAAACCGGCAAGATCGGCGATGGCAAGGTGTTCGTCACCAGCGTTGAAAGCATGGTTCGCATTCGCACCGGCGAGACGGGCGAACAGGCGGTTTAACCATCGGTTAAACGAAACCTCCCAGGGCGGCCGGAGCGGCCTTTGTTTTCGCAAATCGTCATGAACACATCCAAGAACGAGTTCTGCCTCTCCGACGATGTCTAGGGAACGATTCTTTTTTATCAGGCACCTCGGAAATCGAGGTGCTTTTTTTTCTAAAAAATGTAAAAAATGGCCATTTTCCGGGACAAAACCCGGGTGTGAATAACTTGCGAATAAGAGTTAATATGTTGTCCTGGCAACCATCGCCGAGTTTGATTAAAAACCCTCCCATTAATCCGGGTGTCGTAACCGGGATCGCAATCAGCGGTGGAAAAATCCGAAACGACCGTGGGACTATTTCGTAACTATTTGATTTTTAGATATTTACATTGATACGGCCGCCTTAGTTTTAAGGAACAATCGAAATAAGCTCAAAGTCATGGGAGCTACGATAAGAAGCCGACGATCGGTGACGGCAAAATGTGATTTTACAGTGGTGTGACAGAGTTTGGTGAATAAATACGCCTTAAAAACGAATTAGGAAGGTCCATGCAAGTGTCTTTAGAACAGCTCTGGGCAGCGGCGCAGGAGATCTTGCGCAAGTTGCTCAATGAAGAGATTTACCGTCTTTGGTTTGCTTCCATTCGACCCGTTCGTCTGGAACAGGAGACTCTCACGTTGGAGGTGCCCAACGACTTTTGTGAGGTCTGGATCAAAGATAATTACCTGGGACTGATTCAGGACGTGCTGGCGACCGCCACCGGCCAAACCATGAAAGTCGAGTTCCGGGTAGGCGAGGAGTCAGCCACCCCCGCCCCGCCGCCCGCCAACGGCAAACGGTCCCACGTCAAAACGCCCGACGAGGCGCCGGAACGCGCCAGCGCCAACCACGATCCTTTGCTTAATCCCAAATACACCTTCGACACTTTCGTCGTGGGAACCAACAACAGCTTTGCCCATGCCGCCGCCTTGGCCGTAGCCCAGGCGCCGGGCAAATCCTATAATCCCCTCTTTCTCTATGGCGGCGTTGGCTTGGGCAAGACCCACCTTTTGAATGCCATTGGCCAGCACACGATCAGCCAAAAGAAGAATGCGCGTGTCTCCTACGTATCGACCGAGAAATTCACTAACGAGTATATCGACGCGATCCAGAACAACCAACTGGTGCGGTTCCGCAAAAAATACCGCCAGACGGACGTGCTGCTGATCGACGACATCCAGTTCCTGGCCGGCAAAGAGCGCATCCAGGAGGAATTCTTCCACACTTTCAACGCGCTGCATGAAAGCCGCAAACAAATCGTCCTGACCTGTGACCGACCGGTCAGCGAATTGCAAAACCTGGAGCATCGGCTCATGTCACGGTTTGAATGGGGTTTGGTGACCGACCTGCAGCCACCGGACGTCGAGACCCGCATGGCCATCCTGCTCAAGAAAGAAAAACTGATGGGCGTGGCTCTCCCGGAGGAGATCATTCAGTTCATTGCCCAGCACATCCGCGCCAATATCCGGCGGCTGGAAGGTGCGCTCATTCGCGTGACCTCCTACGTCACGCTCACCGGCAAACCTCTGACCCTCGACGTGGTTGAGGACTTGCTCCGCGAAGTGCTCCACGAGGAAGGCCGGTTCACGTTGAGCATCGACGTCATCCAACGCAAAGTCGCCGAGCACTTCGACATCCGGCTGGCCGACATGACCAGCAAGCGGCGTCCGGAATGCATTGCCTTCCCGCGCCAGATTGCCATGTTCCTGGCCCGGCAGATGACCGAAAGCTCGCTGAATACCATCGGCGAAGCCTTCGGCGGCCGCGATCATGGCACGGTGCTTCACGCCTGCCGGCTGGTCAAAGACCGCATGGAAGTGGATTCCAACGTGCGCCAGGTGGTAACCTACCTGGAAAAAAAACTCATGCGGTGAGCGCCATTCAAGTCGAAGGACTGACCAAGGTTTTCCGGACGTACAAAAAGCAACCGGGTTTGCGCGGCGCCATCCGCGGCCTGTTCCATCGCCAATACGAAGAGGTTCAGGCCGCTGGCGATGTTTCCTTTCGAATAGACGCCGGTGAACTGGTCGGATTCTTGGGACCGAACGGCGCCGGTAAAACCACCACGCTTAAAATGCTCGCCGGGTTGCTCTATCCAACCCGCGGCACGGCCCACGTGCTGGGCTATGTCCCCTGGGAGCGGCAAGACGCCTACCGGCGTCGATTCGCCCTGCTCTTGGGACAAAAGAACCAGTTGTGGTGGGACCTTCCCGCCCGCGAATCGCTCGAGTTAAATGCCAAAATCTATGGCATCGAACCCGCCCTCTTTGACCGCACCGTCGCCGAACTGACCGAACTGCTGGACGTCCGTGACAAGCTTAACGTCATGGTGCGCGAACTCTCCCTGGGCGAACGCATGAAGCTCGAGCTGGTCACCGCGCTGCTCCATCAGCCGAGCGTCCTCCTGCTGGACGAACCCACCATCGGCCTCGACGTGGTGTCGCAAAAGAAGGTGCGCGAATTCCTGCGGGAATATAACACGCGCCGCCAGACGACCATTCTCCTCACCAGCCACTACATGGCCGACATCGAAGCGCTCTGCCGCCGGGTCATCATCATCGATCACGGCCGGATTTTCTTCGACGGCCGGCTCAGCGAGGTGCTGGACCGCTTTGCCGATTTCAAACTCCTGACCATCCAATGCGCGCAAACCGCCTCGCTGTCCGCGGCGGAACTGCAAGCGTGTGGCGAGGTGGTCGAACAGGATCCGCTGAGCCTCAAGCTGAAAGTCAAACGCGAACGCGTGGTCGCCGTCTGCAAAACCCTGCTCGACCGGCTGCCCGTGACGGACATCGACATTCAGGAGGTGCCCATCGAGGACATCATCCGCCAGATTTTTGCGCGCAAAAAGGACGCGTGAGGATTATCGACCGGATTATTTTCTCGCCCGGTTCCGGATGTCGATGAGCTGCTTCATCACGCCGCCAAGATTGCCGGTCCACTCCCGGGTGCCGAAAGCGTCGTGCAATGTGCGGTAAAGCGCATACAACTCCCGGTACACGGCGTGAGCTTTTGGATTGGGCCGATAAACCTTCGGCTTGAGACCGGTCATCGCCTTTTGCGCCGCGGCAAAATCCGGGTAAGCTCCCGCCACCACGGCGCCCGCGATCGCCGAACCCAGCGCGCAGGTCTGCGCCGAACGGGACACTTTCATCGGACGTCCCGTCACATCGGCGTAAATCTGCATCACGATCGGACTTTTCTCGGCGATGCCTCCGCAGTTGACGATCTGCTTGACCTTGACGCCATATTCCTCGAACCGGTTGATGATGGTCAGGGCGCCAAAGGCGGTCGCTTCGATCAGCGCGCGGTAAATTTCCACCGGCGTCGTGTACAAGGTCTGCCCCATGAGCAGCCCGGTCAAACGCTGGTCCACCAGAATGGTGCGATTGCCGTTATTCCAATCCAACGCCAGCAGGCCCGACTCGCCCGGAGCAAGCTGGTTTGCCTCCGCGTCGAGCTTCCGGTGCGACAGCTTTTCGCCCCTCGGCTGGATGTAGTTGACCCACCAGTTGAAGATGTCTCCCACCGCCGACTGGCCGGCTTCGAGCCCATAAAAACCGGGTAAAATACTACCCTTGACAATCCCGCACAGCCCGGGAATGTCCGCCAGTTTTTCATGGGCCGGGGCCACCATCATGTCGCACGTGCTGGTGCCGATGATCTTCACCAGCGTGCCGGGCGCGATGCCCGAGCCAACCCCGCCCAGGTGCGCGTCAAAGGCGCCGACGGCCACCGGAATGCCCGCCGGCAAACCAGTGCGTTTAGCCCACGCCGCGGTCAGGCCGCCCACGGAGCTCTCGACCGTGTGAGCCTTGGCAGCGAGGCGCGAGCGCAATTCACCAAGTCCCGGCGCCAGCTTCGCCAGGAATGTGGCGTCCGGATAGCCATTCCAATCGTCATGGTACATCGCCTTGTGGCCGGCCGCGCACACCCCCACGCTCAACCGGTCGGGCGCCTCGGTGCCGGTCAGCATGGCGGGCACCCAATCGGCGCATTCGACCCAGGTGTGAGCGGCGCGGAAAACCTCGGGGCTGGTGCGAAGGCAATGCAGGATTTTGCTGAAGAACCATTCGCTGCTATACGTGCCGCCGCACTTGGCGAGATACTTCGGACGCATCTTTTTCGCCAACGCGGTAATCTCGGCGGCTTCGGCCACACCGGTG
>JADGRT010000013.1 GCA_017880715.1 Verrucomicrobiia bacterium
ATAAGGAAGGCCTGAGTGGGGATTGGAAGCCAGAGGTGAAAATGCCAACCCTGGAAGAGGGTGTCTTCACGGTGACGCCGGCTGCCGGCCATCAGTTCTTCCGCCTGAGGAAAGTAAACTAGAGCCAAAAGCTCCCAATTAATTCGCGCAGAAGCCGGGGCCATCCCCGGCTTCTTTTTTGTCAAGGGGCGGGGACGACCCGCGGGCGTCCTCGCCCAATGTCACTAAGATTTCATGGTCATCTGAAAGCGCCAGAGGACAGGCGCAGTCCAAGACGCTTCGCGAATTCACGGCCCGTTCGAGCGGGCGCCAGCTTTTGGACTGCGCCAGTCCTCTGGCGCTTTGGGAAGCCGAGAAAAATGATCTGGCTCACGCCGGATGCTACGAAAAACCTGAATTGCACCCTTGCCGGCGTTTGATGCGAAAAATAACTAGGCAATCCGGCCAAACCTCACAATAATCCCCCTATGTTTGAAACGATCGAAACCGATTTGGCCGCCGCGGCGAACAAGCTGATTCACCTGCGGAGGTTTCTTTGATGTCCCTAACCTGCAAAAGCGCCTGAGCGAGATCGACGCGCTGATGGCCGCCGAAACTTTTTGGAATAATCGCGAGCAGTCGCAGCGCATCATCGACGAGGCCAGTTCCTTGCGAAAGAAGCTTGAACCACTCCTCGAGGCCGAGAAGCGAGTGGACGATTTCAAGGTCATGATCGAATTAGGGGAGACCGAACCCGAAGCCGCGCAAGTCAAACTACAGAAGGAATTGGCGGGCGATTGGGAGATCTTCGCGAAAACACTTGAGGCGCTGGAACTGAAAGTCCTGCTCAACGGTCCCCATGACCGCAACAACTGCATTTTGAGCATCAATGCCGGGGCCGGCGGCACCGAATCGTGCGATTGGGCCAGCCTGCTGCTGCGCATGTACCAGCGGTGGTGCGAGTCCCGCGGCTGGAGCTATGAAGTCACCGATGCGCTGCCGGGAGAAGTGGCCGGCATTAAGAGCGCTGTGATGTTGATTACGGGTGAAAACGCCTATGGCTTTTGCAAGGCCGAAAGGGGTGTGCACCGATTGGTGCGCATATCGCCGTTCGACGCCAACAAGCGGCGGCATACCAGTTTTGCCAGCGTCGATGCGATCGCCGAACTCGGTGACACCGAAGAGCTCGATCTGCCGCCTACGGAGTTCGAAACGGATACCTTTCGCTCCGGCGGCAAGGGCGGGCAAAATGTCAACAAGGTGGAAACGGCCGTGCGCATTCGTCATCTCCCCACCGGCTTGGTGGTGGCCAGCCAAACCCAGCGGTCGCAGCACCAGAACCGCGCCACGGCCATGAAAATCCTGCTCGCTAGAATCTACGCGCTGAAACAGGATCAGGAACGGCAGGAGATGGAGAAGTTCTACGGCGAAAAAGGCAGCATCTCCTGGGGCAACCAGATTCGCAGTTACGTTTTCCAACCCTATCGGATGGTTAAAGATCTGCGAACCGGCGTGGAAACCAGCAACCTCCAGGCCGTGATGGATGGAGATCTCGATCCGTTTGTAAGCGGCTGGCTGCGGGCCGGCTGTCCCAGTAAACGCCTGGCGGGCGGGCGCGATGAAGATCTGGAATAGCCGTGAATATACTCGAAAAAATCGTTCGGGAAAAACAACGCGAAGTCGCGCGTCTGAAAGCAACCGGGATCCAGGTGCCGGTTTTCGTGGATGCGCGTCGCCGTGATTTTGCCGCCGCCCTGCGGCAGCCTCGGACGGGCGATGTGGCGCTGATTGCCGAAGTGAAAAAGGCCTCGCCCTCGGCCGGGGTCATTCGCGCCGATTTTCACCCGGTTGGCATCGCTCGGGAATACGAGGTGGCGGGCGCCACTTGTTTGTCGGTTTTGACTGACGCGCCGTTCTTTCAAGGCTCGCTGGAGTTTTTGCACCGAATCCGGGAGGCGGTGTCACTGCCGTTGCTGCGCAAGGATTTCATCCTTGAGGGCTGCCAAATTGAAGAGGCCCAGGCCTGGGGCGCGGATGCCATATTGCTGATCGCGGCCATTTTGACCGATGCGCAACTGGGGGAGTTGATGGCTTGCGCTCGCGATCTTCACCTGGCGGCGCTGGTTGAAGTGCATGACGAAGCCGAGCTGGACCGCGCCCTGGCCGCGGGAGCGGAACTCATCGGTGTCAACAACCGCAACTTAAAGACGTTCGCCACCGATTTGGCGACGACGGAACGGCTCGCCCGCGCCCTCTGGAGCAGGGTCCAGCGTTCTGAAAAAGTGCTTGTCGCCGAAAGTGGCATTCATCATCGTGCGGATGTGGTGCGACTGGTTCGGTGCGGCGCGCAAGCGATCCTGGTTGGAGAATCGCTCATGCGAGCAAGCGACTTGGCGGCCAAAGCCCGCGAATTACTAGGGGCGTGAAGGGCGCGCGGATGCCTTCATCCGCGCGTTTCAAGCGCCGGCGGATTGTGTGATTATGTTGAAACGAACACCCCTGTTTGAAACCCACCAGAAGTTGGGAGGGCGGCTGATCGAGTTTGGCGGCTGGGAAATGCCGGTGCAGTATTCCGGCATTCTGGAGGAACACCGGGCCGTGCGGACCGCCGCCGGTCTTTTCGATATATCCCACATGGGGGAGTTGCGGCTCAGCGGGGCGGCGGCGTTGGAGTTCTTAAACCGGGTGTTAACCAATGATGTGCAGCGCCTCGGAGTGGGGCAGGGACAGTACACGCTGATGTGCCGGGAAACGGGCGGTGTGGTGGACGATTTGTACGTGTTCCGCACGACCGAACAGGAATACCTGTTGATCGTGAATGCCTCGCGGATCGAAGCCGACATGGCCTGGCTGGAGGCGCAGTGGGTCCGGTTTTCCCGGCGGGGCGACGTGGTCGTGGTCAATGAATCCGATCAGTACGGCGCCGTCGCGATCCAGGGGCCGCGGGTGGCTGAGTTTATCGATGCTTGTTTTGACGGCGGGTGGGGCGGGGGCGCCGCGGTGACCCACGCTCGCGATCTCCAGAAGAACGAAATCGCCAGCTTCCGGACGGCGCCGGCCGTGGCCTGGGTTTCGCGCACGGGTTACACCGGTGAGGACGGCTTTGAAGTGGTGGTTCCGGCCAAAGAAGTCGTGGTTCTCTGGAACCGGATTCTGACGGTGGGCCAGCCTTTTGGCTTGAAACCCGCCGGATTGGGGGCGCGTGACACCTTGCGTTTGGAGGCCTGTTATCCGCTTTATGGCCACGAATTGGCCGAAACGATTACTCCCCTCGAGGCGGGACTGGGCTTTTTTGTAGCGCTCGACAAGCCGGATTTCATGGGGCGACCGGTTCTGGCGGCACAAAAACAGCACGGGTTTGACAAACAATGTATCGCTTTTAAGATGGCCGGCAAGTCCGCGCCGCCCCGGCCTCATTACGCCATTTGGACGCCCGCTCCTTCGGCGAGGAAAATAGGAGAGGTGGTTAGCGGCACGCAAAGTCCCACCTTGGGAGTGGGCATTGGGATGGGCTACGTTCCACCGGCTGAGGCCAAACCCGGGACGGTCATCGACATCGAGATTCGCGGCCGCATGACACCCGCCACCGTGGTAACCAAGCCGTTTTATCGACGAAAGGCTTGAGCGATGGTGGAGCGAACCCTGGGAGGGATCCTTTTCCGAAACCAAGCGTTAACGCATTTTAATTCAACCGATTGATCTATGGAACACAATATTCCTTCCGATCTCAACTATACCAAATCGCACGAATGGGTGCGGGTGGCCGGTGACTTGGCCACCGTTGGCATCACGGATCATGCCCAGCATGAACTGACGGATGTCGTTTTTGTCGAATTGCCGGCCATGGGCCGCCATTTGAAAGCCGGGGAGGCTTGCGCGGTGGTGGAGTCGGTCAAGACCGCCAGCGACATCTACGCGCCGGTCAGCGGCGAGGTGATGGAAGTCAACGTGGCGGCAACCAGCAATCCGGCCCTGGTCAATAGTGAGCCTTATGCCGGGGGCTGGTTCTTTAAACTGCGGATCGCCCGGCCCGCGGAACTTCAGGGTTTGCTAACAGCGCCGCAGTACGCCATTCATTTGGGGCCGTAGCGCTGGCGCGCGGCGATCGCCCGCCGCTGGCGGGTGTGACCACCCGCATTTGGAGCGCGGACATTCTTGTCCGCCTCTTCGTTCTGGTGAACGCCAAAGCGGACAGGAATGTCCGCGCTCCGAAAAAGGGCGTTGCGCCCGTTCGTTGATTAAGTTGAATTCCTTGCTTGACCGGTTAGGATCGGGTAGGTATATCAGTTCGTTGACTAGAGGCAATGGCGATGATCTAAATCTCTAACCCAGAGTGTCCTATGACAAAGCGTGACTTGGTGGTGCGGATCAGCAACGAGACTAACTTGGTGCAGCAGGACGTGCTGGCGGTGGTGCAAAGAACCCTCGACTACATTTCCGAAGCCGTGGCCCGCGAGGAGACCGTGGAATTGCGCAATTTCGGGGTGTTCGAGGTGAAGGTGCGTAAGGCTCGGATTGGACGCAATCCCAACGCGCCCGCGAAGGATGTGCGCATTCCGCCACGGGCGGTGGTCAAATTCAAGGCCGGCAAGGAAATGCGCGAGGCGGTGCTCCGGCTCACTCCGGGCGAGGTCGGCGCCAGCGCCAGCAACGCGAGCAAAGAACCTCCCAAAGAAGTCAAGAAACCTTGACTTTAAATATTTTTCACTTTGTGGCGCTAACCAGGACGCCTCCTGGCGGGCGCCATTTTTTTAGGGATTGAATGGAACGTTTACCTGGTTTCCGCGATTTTTACCCCGAGCCGCTGCCGCACCAGGACGTGGGGAGCGCCGATGCCCGGAGTTACCTTTTCGACAAGTGGCGCGGCACGGCGCGCGGTTATGGTTTCCGCGAATACGACGGTCCGCCGCTCGAACTCCTGGAACTTTATACGCTCAAGAGCGGCGATGAAATTGTCGGCCAGCTCTATAATTTCGTGGACAAAGGGGATCGCGCGGTGGCTTTGCGTCCGGAAATGACTCCTTCGCTGGCCCGCATGGTGGCGGCCCACGAGCGTAATTATAAAAAGCCGTTAAAGTGGTTTTCCATTCCGCAACTGTTCCGCTACGAGCGCCAGCAGAAGGGCCGGTTGCGCGAGCATTTTCAATTCAACGCGGATCTTTTTGGCGAGACCGATCCGGCGGCCGACGCCGAGTTGATCGCTTTGTTGATCGACACGCTGCGGGCATTCGGTTTGACGAGCGAGGATTTCGTGGTCCGGCTGAGCAGCCGCAATGCCTGGCAGGAGTTTTTTTCGAAGCGCTGCTCCGATCCAGCCAGGGCTTATGAGTTTTATCAGATCATCGACAAGCTGGAACGGGATGAGCCGGAAGCAAGCCGGACGAAATTGTCGGCCCTGGGTTTTTCCCGGGATGAGGTCACCCATTTCATTGGCGCGGGAGAACCCACGGCTGAGCTGCAGGCGATCGTCAATAATCTGGCGGCTCGCGGGTTGGCGGATTTTGTCAAGGTTGACTACGGCATCATTCGGGGATTGGCTTACTACACCGGTCCCGTCTTCGAGGCGTTCGACCGCCGGGGCGAATTTCGCGCCTTAGCCGGCGGCGGCCGTTACGACCAGCTGGTCAATCTCATTTCCGGCGGCCGGTTCGATGCGGCCACGAACCGGGTTCGCGGGGGCAAAGTCGATTTGCCGGCGCTGGGCTTCGGCCTGGGCGATGTGGTGTTGCTCGAGTTGTTGAAATCGCGCGGGCTTTTGCCCGGCTTTCAGCCTCGCATCGACGCGTGGTGTCTGATCGAGGACGAAACCTGGCGCGGCGAGTCCTTGCGGCTCATCCAAAAGATGCGTGAGGCGGGGGCGGTGGTGGATTATTCGCTGGTGCCGGCCAAATCGGACAAGCAATTCAAACGCGCGCTCGAGTTGCAGGCCAGGCACACGTTGAAAGTGGAAAGGGACTCGGCCGGCGCCGGGGTGGTTCGTTGCAAGAACCTGGCAACCCGTCAGGAACAAGTTGTGGCCGGGATGGACGCGGTCAGGGCGCTGCTATTGGGGTGATTGACTGCTTGGATTCCGGCCGCGTTGGGTTTAAGGTGAAGGCTATGAAAACAATCCTTTTGGCAGGGTTAGCGGTTGGTCTGCTGGTGGTTGGTTGTGGCAAGCAGGGGACGCCACCGGCCCCGGCCGCGACGAATGCCCCGGCCGCCTCGGACAATCCGTTGAATGCGCCGGTGAATTACCTCGGTGGCTTGGCCCAGGCTCAGAAGCTGGCCGTGAGGGTTGTCGATCAGGCGGGAGTCAACCAGGCCATCCAGATGTTTAATGTGGCGGAGGGGCGCAATCCCAAGGATCTCAACGAGTTGGTGCCGAATTATATGCCTCGTATGCCCGAGGTTCCGTATGGCATGAAATTTGAGTATAATCCGAGCACGGGCAAGTTTCGCGTGGTGCGGGTCGCGCCCTAGTTATTAACGCATGAGTGAACAGATTGTCATTTTGGATTTTGGATCGCAGTACACGCAGGTGATCGCGCGGCGTATTCGCGAGTGCAAAGTTTTTTGCTCCATCCAGCCATTCGACACACCGGCCAGGGAATTGGCGGCCTTGCGGCCCAAGGGGCTGATTCTCTCGGGTGGTCCCGCCAGCGTTTATGCGCCCAAAGCACCGCTGCCCGATCCGGGTATTTTCAAACTGGGAGCGCCCCTATTGGGCATCTGTTACGGCGTCCAGCTTTTCGGCCATTTTTTAGGGGGCAAGGTTGAGCCCGGCCAGAAGCG
Organism: Verrucomicrobiia bacterium; assembly: GCA_017880715.1. GTDB lineage: Bacteria > Verrucomicrobiota > Verrucomicrobiia > Limisphaerales > UBA1319 > JADGRT01. Next base: position 6,754 of record JADGRT010000013.1, read on the forward strand.
CGAATATGGCAAAGGAGCGTTGACCGTCAAAGATGCCACCTGTCCGTTGTTTCAGGGACTGCCGGAGAGTTTCCAGGTTTGGAACTCGCATGGCGACAAACTCACCCGGCAACCCAGGGGTTTCCGGCCGGTGGCGATCACGGAGAACTCCGAATACGCGGTTATCGAGAACCGGGCGAAGCGGTTTTACGGTCTGCAGTTTCATCCGGAGGTTGTGCACACGCCGCGCGGCAAGGAAATTCTGGCCAATTTCGTGCATGGCATTTGCGGGTGCGGTTCGGAATGGACCATGCGGCATTTCATCGACCAGGCGGTCGAGGAGATCCGCGCCCAGGTAGGCCATGAACATGTCATTCTGGGGCTGAGTGGCGGGGTGGATTCCAGCGTCGCCGCCATGCTGCTCCACAAGGCCATTGGCGAGCAATTGACGTGCATTTTCGTGAACAACGGACTGCTGCGCGCGCGCGAGGCCGAATCGGTGCAGGAGGTCTTCGGACGAAATTTCCAAATCAAGCTGCGCTACGAGGATGCCACGGAACTGTTTCTCCGTCGTCTGCGCAAGGTCACGGATCCGGAGAAAAAACGCAAAATCATCGGCAAGACTTTCATCGAAGTGTTCCAGGCGGCCACCCGGCGTGTGGGCCACGCCAAATTTCTCGCGCAGGGAACCCTGTATCCTGACGTCATCGAGTCGGTGCCGATCGCCGGCAATCCCGCCGCTCTGATCAAGAGCCATCACAATGTGGGAGGCCTGCCGAAGAACATGAAGTTCAAGCTGGTTGAGCCGCTCAAAGGTCTGTTCAAGGATGAGGTCCGGCGCGTGGGCGAAGAGCTTGGACTGCCGAAGGAGCTCGTCTGGCGCCAGCCGTTTCCAGGTCCGGGTCTGGCGGTGCGGATCCTGGGCGAAGTGACGCCGGCCCGCTGCGAAATCTTGCGCAACGCCGACTGGATCGTGGTGGAGGAGATGAAGCAGAGCGGCTGGTATTACAAAATCTGGCAGAGTTTTGCCGTGCTGTTGCCCGTGCGCAGCGTGGGGGTCATGGGCGACGAGCGGACTTACGACTACACCATCGCCTTGCGGATGGTCGATTCGCAGGACGGCATGACGGCTGACTGGGTCAAGCTGCCGTACGAGTTGCTCGAAAAAATCTCCAACCGGATCATCAACGAGGTCAAAGGCGTCAACCGCGTTTGCCTCGATATTTCCAGCAAACCGCCGGCGACGATCGAGTGGGAGTAGGCGGACGGAGCGCGGGGGGTCACACCCGCGCGAAGATTTTGGGTTTAATGACTGGGTCTGGAGCATCGAGATAACTGGAGCGGCAACGATCAATCGAGGAGAAACTTTATGGGCGTGCGGATTGGAATATTGACGGGCGGCGGCGACTGTCCCGGCCTGAATGCGGTGATTCGAGCGGTGGGCAAATCGGCGACCAAGCGTGGCTGGGAAACACTCGGTTTTTTGGGTGGCTTCGAGGGCTTGCTCGATCTGCAGTACCGGTTATTGGACTACAAAGCCATGGACGGCCTGCTCTTCAAGGGCGGCACCATTCTGGGCACGTCCAACCAGGGACGTTTTGCCGCTAAAACCGGTCATGGCGAGGTGCGGGGTATTCCCAAGGAAATCCTGGACGCTTCCCGGGCTAATTTCGAGAAGCTGGATTTGCGGGCGCTGATTGTGGTTGGCGGCGATGGCACCCTGTCGATCGCCCAGCAGTTGTTCGAGCATGGCATTCCGATTGTGGGCGTGCCCAAGACGATCGACAACGACCTCGAAGCCACGGTCATGACGTTCGGATTCGATTCCGCCGTGGCTTGCGCGACCGATGCGCTCGATCGTCTGCATACCACCGCCGAGAGCCATAACCGGATTTTCGTGCTGGAGGTCATGGGACGGTACGCCGGTTGGATCGCCACTCATTCGGGCATCGCCGGTGGTGGCGATGTGATTCTAATACCGGAGATTCCCTTTAACTACGAAAGCATTTGCGCGAAGATTACCGAGCGCGAGGCTCAGGGCAAATATTTCACGTTGATCGTGGCGGCCGAAGGCGCGCGGGAGAAGGACGGCAATTTTGTGACGTCCGGACCGCAGGAATCCAATCGCGAGGCCCGCCTGGGAGGGATTGGCGCGGTGGTGGCGGCGGAGGTTCAGAAACGGACTGGCAAGGAAACCCGGGTTTGCGTTTTGGGCCATTTGCAGCGTGGTGGCGGGCCCACCACCTTTGACCGTCTGCTCTGCACGCGCTTTGGCGCCCGCGCCGTGGAATTGATAGCGGAGAACCAATATGGATACATGGTGGCGCTGCAGCCGCCCGATACCGTGGCCGTAAAAATCACCGAGGCGATCGGACGTTTGCGAACCGTGCCGCCGAACGGCGATTTGGTGCAGACTGGCCGCGCTCTGGGCATTAGTTTCGGCGATTAAATGCCCGCACCCGTCATCAGCGTGGCGCAGATGCGCGAATGGGAGGCGGCGACCTGGGCCACCGGTCGTGCCGCGACCGACGTCATTCGCCAGGCAGGACAGGCGGTGGCGGCGGTGGCGCGCCAACTGACCCATCCGCAAGACCGCGTGCTCATTCTGGCGGGCAAAGGACACAACGGCGATGACGCCCGTTTGGCCGGCGAGCAACTTGTCGAACGACGAGTGGAGGTGTTGTCCGTGGTGGATCCCATCGCGGGCCGGCGTGAATTATCCCAGCAGCTTAGCCGCCGGCCCGCGTTGATCATCGATGGCTTATTTGGCATCGGGTTGAATCGGCCTTTGAGTTCGGACTGGATTCAGTTCATCGACGAACTTAACCAGGCTGGGGCGCCGATTCTATCGGTTGATGTGCCGTCGGGGCTGAATGCGGACAACGGCGAATCTTTCGGTGCGGTCGTACGCGCTTCCCTCACCGTGGCCTTGGGTGCGCCCAAACGCGGACTACTCGGTTGCCGGGCAACTGATCGAGTCGGTCGTTTGGTGGTGGCGCCGGATATCGGGCTGGCGCCGTGCGCTCAAACCAGCGATTGGATGTGGACGCTGGCGGAGGATTTCGGGGATTGCCCGCCGGCACGGTCAGTGGTGGCTCACAAGGGCGTCTTTGGGCATGTGGTTATTTTTGCGGGGAGCTTGGGTTATCATGGCGCGGCGGTCCTGGCCGCCCGGGGGGCTTTGCGGGCGCGGCCGGGTTTGGTAAGCGTGGTGACGCAGGAAAATGTGTACTCACCGGTGGCGGCTCAGTTGCAGGCGGCGATGGTGCATCCGTGGCGTCCGGATTTTCAATTACCCGAATCGACCACCGCCATGGTGATGGGACCCGGGTTGGCGGCCGCTGATTTGCCGGAGAAATTTCGATTTGGTTTGTTCCGGTTGTGGCAGGAGTCCTTGCTGCCCATCCTTGCCGATGCCAGCGCGCTGGATTGGCTGCCGACGGCTCCGGCGCCTTTGGGAGCGCTTCGGGTGGTAACCCCGCATCCGGGTGAAGCGGCGCGGATGTTACGGGGAACCGTGGCGGAGGTGCAGGAAGATCGAGTGCAGGCGGTGCGGACATTGTCACGCTTGCGGGGAGGCAGTTGGGTGGTCCTGAAAGGGCACCAGACGCTGGTTGGACGAGCTGAAGGGCCGGTGTTTATCAATTCCACGGGTAATCCTGGATTGGCCCAGGGCGGTAGCGGGGATGTTCTGGCGGGCTATTTAGGCGGCTTGCTGGCCCAAGCCGCATGGCAGGCCGATCCGCTGAAAGCCATTCGGTATGGGGTTTGGCGGCATGGCGCCGCGGCCGATCGCCTGGAAAGCCGGGGGCGCCATTGGACCCTCGAGGATTTATTGCGGGAGTTTGGCGACGGCGCCTGAATGGGACGCATCCCGCTTTTTTTGGAGCGCGGACATTCCTGTCCGCCGGGCGCGTACGTCAGCCCCCAAATGCCGACCGGAATGTCGGCGCTCCTTTCCTGGGAACGAGGCGCATCGGAAAAAGTGAAATGCGCCTGACCGTCGCGTTGATTTTTCTTCCTCTGCTGCGCGGTATTTGTTAAGCAATCCAGCATGATGCGTAGGTATTTGAGTTTTTGTCTGGGGTTATGGCTGACGGCGCAATTCCTCGGAGTTGTCCGGGCCGAAGAATACACGATGACGAATGGGGACGCCCTGCGGGGGGCGATCGCGTCGGCGAAAGAGGAAGGATTGATTGTGTCGCTGGACGTGGGTGGGTATTCCCAGCGCGTGCCCTGGGCCAAATTCACTCAGGACGCCTTGAAGCGGCTGGTGAAAGATTCGCGGGCCAAGGCTTTTGTGGAACCTTTTATCGAGATCCCACTCGATTTGAAGATAAAGAGACGCGCCGCGAAACCCAAGCCCAAGCCGATCACGCTCAATCCAGGTCCGCGCGCCGAACGTCCGGACGACAAAACCGGGTTCTTCGCCGCGGTGACTTCTCCTCTGGGGCTGGCGTTGTTGGCGGCCTTTTATCTCGCGAATCTGTTCGCCGCCTATGAGATTGCTGTGTATCGACGTCGTCCCGCCGCGCTGGTATGCGGAGTCTCCGCTCTATTGCCCGGGGTGGGGCCGATCGTCTTCATCTCCTTACCGCTGCATGGCGAGACCATGGCCGCGGACGAAGGGGTCGCCGAGCCTGATGCCGAGCCGGACAATGTCACTCAGACGGGCGCTGAGATCGCTAGCGGGTCGTTGAGCATAGCGAAGACCGCCAAGCCCGCTGGCGGCGGCGCCTTACAGCCCGCGGTGTATAGCCGTGGCGAGACGACTTTCAACCGGCGGTTTTTCGAGACGAAATTCGCCGGCTTCTTCCGCATCGTGCCGGGTGAAGCCGAGAAGAACATGATGATCATTATTCGCTGCGCCCGGGATGAACATGTCACCAAGCGTATTTCCCGCATTACGGCCAATGAAATGCATTTGGTGTTGATGAAGAGCGGGGAGGAGATCACGGTGACTTTTACGGAAATCACCCAGGTGGAATTGCGCCGGCAAGAGGGTTAGGTGTCATTGCGATTTGTATTCATCGGAACCGCCGAACTGGCTTGCGCCAGCCTCGAAGCCTTGGTTCGGGCGAATCTGGGGCTCCTTGTCGGGGTGGTAACCCAGCCGGATCGTCCCAAGGGGCGCGCTCTCAAGCTGCAGCCCCCGCCGGTAAAGCAATCCGCAGAGCGCTTGAATCTGCCGGTGTTTCAACCGGCAAAGGTTCGCCAGGACAGCGCGCTGGAGACGCTGGCCGGATGGCAACCCGACCTGATCGTCGTCGCGGCTTATGGTCAGATCTTGCCCCCAAGACTGCTGGAACTTCCGCGCTACGGCTGCCTCAATGTTCATGCCTCTTTGTTGCCCAAGTACCGGGGCGCCGCGCCTATCCAAGCGGCGATCCTGAATGACGACGCGGAAACCGGGGTGACGATCATGAAGATCGATGCCGGTCTCGATACCGGCGACCTGTTGACCAAGGTGGTTACGCCGATCCTGCCTTCGGATAATGCCCAAACCCTGCATGATCGGCTGGCATCGCTGGGGGCGGAATTGTTGATCGAAACCATCCCTGGCTACGTTTCGGGCGAGATAAAGCCGTGTCCGCAACCCGCCGAAGGCGCCAGTTATGCCGGTAAAATCACCAAGGAAGCGGGGCATCTGGACTGGAGCCAGCCGGCGCGCGCGTTATGGAATCGGGTGCGCGCCTTTACTCCCTGGCCCGGCGCCTTTACGTTCGAGCCGGCTGAGCCGCAAGGGCGTTTGTTAAAAATCTGGGAGGCCGAAGTCGTGGATGGGATGGCCGGTCAACCCGGCCAAATTCTGAAGGCGGACGCATCCGGCGTGGTGGTGGGTTGCGGCGAGAACGCGCTTCGCCTACTGACCTTGCAGCGCGAGGGCAAGCGTCGCCTGGGCGCTGCCGAATTTCTGGCCGGGCATAACCTGCCGGCCGGCTTGCGGTTGCAGTAAAATTTGCACATAATTGAGCGTCTGAGCCACCAGCGAAAGAATTTTGTGGCGCGCAATCTGGTGCGAGCAGAAGCAACGTGGCAACAAGCCGGATGGTGGCAAGGCGGTTCAGGGCCTTCCTTTCCAGAGCCTCATAAAGACGCAGCTGCGGATGGAGTGGTATCGAAGCGGCCGAAACGCAGCGCCAGCGTCGGCAGCACGAGCAAATTCAACACCGTGGAAGTCAATAATCCGCCTAGAATCACGATCGCCATTGGGCCTTCGATTTCGCGTCCGGCTTCGCCCGTGCCGATAGCGAGCGGAAGCAAACCCAGCGCGGTGACGAGTGCCGTCATGAGAATCGGCAGCAGCCGTTCGGACGCGCCGCGCATCGCCGCTTCCAAACCCCACGTCATTCCTTCGGCCTGCACGAGATGTTCGAAGTGCGAAATCATCATGATGGAGTTGCGCGTGGTGATGCCAAACAGCGTCACGAACCCGACGAGCGACCCGAGCGAGAGTGAGCCACCGCTGGCGAACACGGCGAGCACGCCGCCAATGAGCGCGAACGGCAGGTTGACCAACACGAGGAGAAGATTTCGCGGGTTGCGGAAAACGATGGCAAGCAGCAGGACAATGCCGATGCCGGCGATGGCCGAGTGCAGCAACAACTCCTGGCGTGCGGCCCGTTGCGCCAACCCGGAGCCGCCGAACCCCGGATACACTCCAGCAGGAAAGGAGACTCTCGACGCAATCTGCTTTTTCACTTCCTCCACGAAGGAGGCCATGTCGCGCCCCGCCACGTTGCAGGTCACCTGTTGGCGACGTTGCGCGCCTTCATGCACAATCACGTATCGTCCCGTGGACGGATAAACCTCCGCCAGTTCCCGCAGCGGGAGGCGCAGTCCTTGCGCGTTGCGCAACCGCAGCGCGCCGATGCGCTCCGGCGTTTTCCGGCTCGCTTCATCCAAAATCACCGTCACCTCAAAGACCCGGTTTCCCTCGTAGATTTGCGCCACATCGGTTCCTTGATAGGCGGTTTGAATCGCATCCAGAACCTCGACGGGCCGGAAGCCAAACTGCCTCAATCGCTCCGGCCGCAAGTCCATGACCATCTCCGGCGCGCCGGGCTGTGATTCGACTTGCACATCGGTCGCGCCGCTGATCTCCGCCAGCACTTGGCGCACGTCCGCCGCCTTTTGGTCGAGCCCATCGAGGTCATCACCGAAGAGGTTGATGACGACCTGCGCGGTTGCTCCCGAAATCGTTTCCTCAATGCGCTCGGCCAAGAACGGCATGACCCGAAAAGTCAGGCCCGGAAACTTCTCCAGTGCCTCCCGGATTTCTCTTATGACCCCTTCGCCACCCTCGCCGCTCCAGGGCTTCAAGTCCACGTGAAGTTCGCTGTAGTGCGTGCCGAAGGTGTCTTCGCCATTCTCCGCCCGTCCGGCTTGCTGCGAGACAAAGCGGATGTGCGGGTTCTTCAGCAACTCCTGCGTGACCTGCCGGCCAAGCCGCAATGATTCCTCCAGCGAAGTTCCCGGCACGGCCGCCATGTGAACGATGAAATGGCCCTCGCGAAATTCCGGCAGAAACTCACCGCCAAAGAAGGGGAGCGTGGCCGCTGCCCCCAGGAACAACCCCAGCGCCACGCCCATCACCGTGCGCCGTCGCCGGCTCAAGGCATCGAGCCAGCGACGGTGCCGCTCTTTCATCCAGTGGACATACCTCGGCTCCTCGTGCGGTTTGGCGCGCGACAACATCGCCAGGCACAGCGCTGGCGTGACGGTCAACGCCGCGGCCAGCGAAGCGAGGATGGCCAGGATGAACGCCGTCGCCAACGGGCTGAACAGCTTTCCTTGAATGCCGGTCAGAGTGAGCACGGGGAAGAACACGAGCGCGACGATGAACGTGGCATATACCACGGCGCTGCGAACTTCGAGCGAGGCGTCGAGCACGACCTGAAAGAGCGGGCGTGGTTGCGCCAAAGTCAGGTTCTCCCGCACGCGGCGAAGGATGTTTTCCACGTCAATGATGGCGTCATCAACCACGACCCCGATGGCGATGGCAAACCCGCCCAGCGTGAGCGTGTTCAGGGAGACGCCGCCGCGGTCAAGCACAATGACCGCGGCGAGCAACGACAACGGAATCGAGGTGAACGAAATGAACGCCGTCCGCCAGTCCAGCAGAAAGAAGAACAACACCACGGCGACCAGAATCCCGCCGATGAGCAGGGACTGGTTCACGTTCCGAAGCGATGCCTCGATGAAATTGGCGGGGCGGAACAGGCGCGGTTGCACGGTGATTTTCTCCGAAGCGAAAGCCGGCGCCATTTCCGCCAGCGCGCGCTCCACCGCCCTGGTGACTTCCATCGTGTTCGCGCCGTATTGACTGGATACGAGCAGGATGACGCCACGCTGCCCCATGATGAGGGCATCGCCGAATTTCGGCTCCGGCCCTTCGACCACTCGCGCTACGTCCTTGAGTCGCACGCTCAGGCCGTCGTGATGAGCCAGCACCACTTCCCCAAGCTGCTGCGTCGTGAGGGACTGGCCACGCGTGCGCAGGACGATCCGTTGATTGGGGCTGTCCACAAAGCCCGCGCCCCGCACGGCGGTGGATTGGCGGGCCGCTGCCAGCACGTCCTCCAAAGCCAGGCCGTAATCCACCAACCGGTCTGGCTTCACTTGCACTTGAAACTGCCGCACCTCACCGCCAAAGATGTCCACCTTGGCGACCCCCGGCACGCCCAGCAGGCGCGGACGAGCCGTCCAGTCGGCAAACGTGCGCAGTTGCATCGGCGTGCGGTTGGTGGCGGTCAAGCCGATGGCCAGCATCAGACTGGTGGAGGAAGTGAGCGGCCCCATTTTCGGCGACTTCACCCGCTGCGGCAACGAGCCGGCCACTTCCGTCAGGCGCTCGCTGACCATCTGCCGGACGCGATAAATGTCCGCGCGATCGCTGAACACGGCGGTGATGGCCGAGAGTCCTTGGATGGATTGGGAACGAATGGCGACCAGGTCGGGGGCGCCGTTAATGGTGTTTTCAATCGGGCGGGTCACCAGCGCCTCGACTTCCTCCGGCAAGAGTCCCGGCGCTTCCGTTTGAATGACCACTTGGGGCGGGGCGAACTCCGGGAACACGTCCAGCTTGCTGTGCGCGGCCACGTAAAGCCCGTAGCTCACGATCCCACACGCCAGCACAATCACCCCGCCGCGAAATCGTAACGAGAATTGAACGATGCGTTGCAGCATGGCTATTCGAGCAATTTGATCTGGTATTTTTGCTCTTCCGAAAGAAGGGCTTGCGCGCCGCGCACCACGACCTTTTCGTTCGCGGCGACTCCCTCCCTCACGAACCAGCCGTTCTCCGTGGGATGATCGAGCGGGATTTTCCGCCGCATGAACGTGTCATCGCCGGTTTGCACGTAAATCCAACCTTGCGCCGCCTGGCGAACCACGGACGAGTCAGGCACGATGAAGCCGTTCTGCGGTTCACCCGGCAGCCGCAAGTAGCCGGCCACCGCCGTTCCGGGCGCCAACCGCGGAGAAGCCGCTTTCACCAGAAAAAGAAACCCCTGGCCCTGGGTCTGGGGATCCGTCGCCGTCACGGGACCGAGGAACTCCGCGGTAAGCGCCGTCTCATCGGCAGCGGCGGCGACAATACGCGCGCTGGTTGGCGAGGTTTTGGTGACTTCTCCCGCCGGCAAGTCGATGCGCACCACCGCGCACTCCAACGAAGTCAGCGACCGCAGGAACGCCGGAAGGTCGGCCCGCTCGGCAATCGCTTTGCCCCACGCCAACACCAGCCGAGTGCGCACCGATTCCACGAGAATCTGGTCACGCCGGGCGGCGGCTTCCGCTGCTTGCAGCGCGCGGTCGGAAGCGTTTTTTTGTTCATTCAGCAGCCGCGACCGGTCAAATTCTTTTTGCGACGCGGTCAACGCCGCCTGGGCGGAAGCGAGTTCAGTGGCAACCGTCGCCATTGGTGCGGGGTCAAGGACTCGGCCGTATCCCTTCAACTCCGGGATCATTTTGGCCGTCGCGACCGCCTCGACCTTCAGCGCAATTCGTTTCTGCGTCTCCCCGTCCAGTGTCACCGTCGGTTCGCCGTTGGGGCCGAGCTTGACCCGCGATTGGGCGACCACCGGTTTCTCGCGCTCTGCTTCTCTCGCCCGTTCTTTGCTCATCTCCAGATAGGCGAAGATCAAGCCGCCGACCACGCCTATCGCGATCAGTAGGACTACCATCGTCTGAAGTATCTTTTTCACGATGCAAATCACGCTGCGTCACTTGTTGAGCACGCGGGCCACATTCGGCTCGTCGGCCCGGAGGTTCGCGCCTTCCGATAGCTCTGGCGCATCTCCGCGAGGGGAATCAAACAGCAGATCGTGTTTCGCATCATTTTCACCGCCCAGGTCGGTTTGGCGGCCCGCGCAAATAACAACCCCCCCCAGCGGCGCGCCCCATTGCCGAAGCGCGCAGGTAGGAGTCATCAGCCTGAACCCGTCAGGCGGTTTTCCCACGAAGGGAAGGCAGACAAACCATGGCCCAGGAACGGGGGCAAGTAAAACAGCCAATCCGGGATTCCTGCAAGCCATTTTACGGAGGCGGTTCCGAAGACTGTCCACAGCAGACCGCCAATAAGGCTGGAGGCGAAGTCGCCGATTCCGTTCACCGTCGCCAGCGTGCCAAACGCCATGCCGTGGTGTTCCTCGCCCACGAGTTCGGCGCAGAATATATCCTTGTATCTTCGGGGTTAACGCCAGGCCAGCAAGAGGGCGCCGACAACCATAAGCGTGCCGCCCGCCCAATGATGCCACGTTAGCTGTTCATGCAAGAATAAGGCGGCGAAAGCCATAACGAACACGACGCTGAGTTTGTCGATAGGCGCGACACGCGAGGCGTTGCCTAGTTGCAAAGCCCGAAAGTAACACAGCCATGAAAGCCCGGTTGCAAGCCCGGATAAGGTCAGAAACAGCCAGGTGCGCCGCGTGAGGTTAAGCAATGCGGATGGCGAGACACTCCCAAAGGCAATACCCCAGGTGAACACCAGCACTACCGTGGTGCGGATGGCCGTGGCCAGATTGGAATTCACACCGCTCACACCAACCTTTGCGAGGACCGCTGTCAGCCCGGCGAAGAGCGCCGATAGTAATGCCCATAATATCCAGTTCATGGCAGAGTCTCCTTCACGGTTGAACCGTTCCCCGTGGCCGGTTTCGAAAAACGGAGCAAATACAGCAGCCCCGCGGAGAACAGCGCAAAGCCGAGGTTGAGCCTAGCGCGCTTGCTGAACGCTACACCCTCAATGACGCCCAAGGCGAACGCCGGCGCGCCCAGCACGGTGGAGAGAAAGAGCGGTAGAACCGCCGCTGCCATCTCATGGTTCATGTCGCTGAACAAACTGGCCAGACATTATGCGCGACCCGCCTGGAACAGGGCGCCGCCGAACACGGCGCGTTTGCCCAGATCGGCTTCGATGGCCAGTAGGCGGTTGTATTTGGCGATGCGCTCGGAGCGGCAGGCGGAACCGGTCTTGATCTGGCCGCCCCCCATCGCCACCGCGAAGTCAGCCATGAAGGCGTCCTCTGTCTCCCCGGAGCGGTGCGAGATGACGTAACGCCAGCCAGCGCGCTGGCACATCTGGATCGCTTCAATGGTTTCGGTGACGGTGCCAATCTGGTTCAGCTTGATGAGCACCGCGTTGGTGGCCTTCTCCTTGATGCCGCGGGCGATGAACTTGGTGTTGGTCACATAAAGATCGTCGCCGACGATTTGGACCTGGCCGCCCATTGCCACCGTCTGTTTGGCAAAACCGGTCCAGTCGTTCTCGGCGAGGCCGTCTTCGATGGAGACGATGGGATACTTCTTCACCCACGCGGCGTAAAGCGCGATCATTTCGTCGCTGGACTTTTGGCCCTGGCCGGACTTGGCGAGGACGTATTTGCCATTCTCGAAGAAGGAACTCGCCGCCGGGTCGAGCGCGATGGCGACATCCTTGCCAGGCTTAAAACCGGCGGCGGCAATGGCCTCCAGGATGACTTCGACGGCCTGGTCGTTGCTTTCGAGATTGGGCGCGAAACCGCCTTCGTCGCCAACGCTGGTGGCGAGTTTCTTCTTATGCAAAATCGCCTTGAGTGCATGGAAGGTTTCGGTGCCGTAGCGCAACGCCTCGGCGAACGTGGGCGCGCCGATGGGCATGGCCATGTATTCCTGGAAATCAACGCTGTTATCAGCGTGTTTGCCACCGTTGAG
>JADGRT010000167.1 GCA_017880715.1 Verrucomicrobiia bacterium
GCTGTATCGCCGACTTCCAGTCGGCTGGGCGTGCGACTTAGGCAGCACATCCACGCTTTCAAGGGCGTCCGCCATGCGCGCGGCCAGCGGATTGGAAATCCGCGATACAGCAGACTGGAAGTCTGCGCTACGGCGCGGGCGCATCCGTCCGCCAGATCCTCGTAAGGAGCAGGCTGCAGCGCCGCCCTGCCCACCAAGATTTCTAAATGCGCTTAGACGGAAAAAACTGATCCATTGTAACGTTTTAGCCGTCCTCGGCGTCTAAGCTCGATGGATATGCAGAGTTTGCCAAAATCGCCCCGATCTGACTTGAGGCCGGGGAATCAGCGTTGCCCTCGAGGCCGGATTGGAGGGGCCTTTACGCTGATCGAACTGCTCGTAGTTATCGCCATTATTGCGATTCTGGCCGGCATGTTGCTGCCCGCGTTGTCCCGGGCCAAGGAAGCCGGACGGCGCATCGCGTGTCTTAATAATCTGCGCCAATTGGGGCTGGCCTTGATTATGTACAAGGACGACAGCCGAGGCTATCTGCCCCCGCGTTCGCATCCCAACCGCTGGCCCACCCGGCTATTGCCTATCTACCGCGATTTGCGACTGCTGCGCTGTCCCAGTGACGGCCCCAATCCGCGCACCGGCGAAAGCAACACCAACCTATGGCCCGCCGACGCGGCCCCGCGCAGTTACATCTATAATGCCTGGAACGATTACTACGCGCCGCTGTACCAAAGTCCCGACTGGCGCAAAATGGCGGCCACCAATGATTTTTCGCTTAACGAAAACGCCATCAATCAACCTTCAGAAACCGTCGTGCTGGGGGAAAAGATGGAGTCATCGATGCACTGGTATTTCGATTACGAAACTTACGAGGACATTACCCAGCTAGACCAAACCCGCCATTCCAGCACACGCAAAGGCACCCAGGGCGAAGGTGGCGGCGGTTCGAACTACATGTTTGTGGATGGCAGCGCCCGGTTTCTCAAATTCGGCCGTTCGTTCTCCCCCATCAACCTATGGGCGGTTCGACCCGAAACCCGGAACTTGGCCGTTCCCAGTGGGCCATAACCCGTCTTGCGGACATTCCGCCACATTTGCCGCTGCTGGCGGACGGGGGTCGAAGCTAAACCCCGAAATTAATGCAAAGACGCAACGACCGAAAGCAACCTGCACCTTGATGAGCACTCCCTGTCTTTCGGAGAACGAAGCATCTTCATCCCATCGCGTGAGACGTTTGCCATGTACGAGGGGTTTGTCGCTGCCTACTCAGACCGAGAGCTTTCTTTCGACGAAACCTATTACGATCTGTGCGTGGCGCTCAGCGCGAACCCGATCAAAGGCAAGAGACTGAAGGTTGCGCGGCGCTTTCGCCCCTGCCTTTGCCGTTGCCCACATGCCGGTTCAAGGCATTAAGATAGGCTCGGGCGCTGGCTTCAATGATGTCCGTGCTGGCGCCTTTGCCAGACACGAGTTTGCCGTCGCCGAAATCCACTTTGACCGAGACCTCGCCCAGGGCGTCCTTGCCCTGCGAAACGGCGCGCAGCGAATAGTCCATCAATTTGCCGCCCACTTTCGTCAGGCGATCGATGGTCTTGAGCGCGGCATCCACCGGGCCGTCGCCGGTCCCGGCGTCTTGCAGCACGTCGGGTTCACCCTTTTTGCCGGTCCTTTTCTTCAAACGCACCGTCGCCGTAGGCACGGTCTGATTGCCGCTGGTGACGTTCAAGTATTCCAGCGACCAGGTTTCCGGCACTTCGGCGATATGCCCGCCCACGAGGGCCGTCAAGTCGTCGTCATAGACAAATTTCTTTTTATCGCCGATCTCTTTGAACCGGCCGAAAATGGCCTGGACATCCGCATCGGAGAGCTTGAAGCCCAGATGTTTGAGCCGGGCTGAGACGGCGGCCCGGCCGCTGTGTTTGGTGAGCGGCAATTCCGAGTGTCCCCAGCCCACTTCTTGCGGATCCATGATTTCATAGGTCTCGCGTTTCTTGAGCACGCCATCCTGATGAATGCCGCTGGCGTGAGCGAAGGCGTTTTCGCCGACGATGGCCTTGCTGCGCTGCACGATCAAGCCGCTCATCCGCGCCACCAAACGCGACGACTTGACGATTTCGCGCGGGTTCACGCCGCAGGCCAGGCCGTCAAACCAATCGCTGCGAGTCTTCAAGGACATCACGACTTCCTCCAGGGAGGCGTTTCCGGCGCGCTCGCCAATGCCGTTGACCGTGCACTCGACCTGCCGGGCGCCGGCGCGCACGGCGGCCAGCGAGTTGGCCACCGCCAGGCCAAGATCGTTGTGACAATGCACGCTAATGATGGCGCGACCGGAGTTGAATTCCGGCACTTCCTCGCGCAACCGGGCGATCAACGCGCCGAACTGATCCGGCACGGCCCAGCCAACCGTATCGGGTATGTTCACGGTCGTGGCCCCCGCCGCCACCACCGCCTGGCAGACCTGCACCAGGAAATCAGGCTCGGTGCGAGACGCGTCTTCGGGAGAAAATTCCACGTCCCTGACATAGGACTTGGCGCGTTGCACACCCTCCACGGCCAGGCGGACGATTTCGTCCTGGGCTTTGCCGAGCTTGAACTCGCGATGAATCTTGGAAGTGGCCAAAAAAACATGGATGCGACCGTGCGGGCCCGCCGGTTTGACGGCGGCGGCGGCCGCATCGATATCCTTGGGCACGCAACGGGCCAGGCCGGCAATCACGGGCCCTTTAATTTCGCGGGCAATGGTATGCACGGACTGAAAATCCCCGTCGCTGATCACCGGGAATCCGCCCTCGATCACATCGACCTTCAGCCGGGCCAGTTGCCGGGCCACTTCCAGCTTCTGGCGCAGATTCATGGAAGCGCCCGGACATTGTTCGCCATCCCGGAGGGTGGTGTCGAAGATGATAATGCGTTTATTTTTCATAGCGGCCTCGTTCATTGCTGGCTCTCCACCCCGACGGCTTCATCGCGATGGAAAATAAAAAGCCCCACTGCCGGCTTCGGGCAGTGGGGCGTTAAATGCGTCAAGCGACTAAACCCCAACTGCCACGCGACGCAACAGCAGCGCGTTTCCCAGCAGCAGTAGGTTGTTTAATCCAACGTTCACTTGGTAACCATTAACCCGGTTCGGTCGGCGGGTCAACTGGTTTTCTTCGGGTTTTTTGGTCCCGGCTCCTCGCGGGTGCGCATCTCACTTTTGTAGAACATTGGCTACCGATGCATTTTTGGAGCGCGGACACTCTTGTCCGCCTCTTCATTCAGGTCAACGCCAAAGCGCCAAAGCGGACAGGAATGTCTAATGCCACCAGATTCTACTGCGGCAAATCTCGTATAAACATCTCTCAGATTTTTAACCGCGGATCACGCGGATAAACACGGATAAGAGGGCTCACAAATCCCATTTTTATCCGCGTAAATCCGCGTAATCCGTGGTCGAAAATTCAAATATCTTTGGCTAGGATTTGAGCCACAGGTGCCGCCCGGAGGCCGTGTTTTTGTCCCGGAGGGACTCTTGAAAATAGCCCGGCGTTTCAACGCCGGGTGCGGACGGATCGACGGTTGAGTCCCGGAGGGACGGCTGAACTTGTGGTTCTCACCCAAAGCGCCAGAGGACTGGCGCAGTCCAAAAGCTGGCGCCCGCTCGCACCGGCCGTGAATTCGCGAAGCGTTTTTGACTGCGCCAGTCCGCTGGCGCTTTCCGATGACCAGGCGCTACCCGGTGGCGGTTTTCCCCGGCGCCGTTCCATTCAAACGTTGCAACAATTCCTGGGCCAGCACCTCATACGCCGCCGATCCGGTGCTGTACGGATCGTAATGGATGATCGGCTTGCCGAAGCTGGGCGCCTCCGCCAGGCGCGTGGTGCGCGGGATCACCGTTTCGAACACCCGGTCGCCGAAGTGCTGTCGCACCTCGCTGACCACCTGCTGCGACAGCCGGGTGCGGCCATCGAACATCGTCATCACCACCCCCAGCAACTCCAGGCTCGGATTGGCGCCGGACGTCTGGAGCTGCGTCAACACGCGCATAATCATCGAGATGCCTTCCAGGGCGTAATATTCGCATTGCAGCGGCACTAACAATTTCTGCGCCGCCACAAAGGCATTCAGCGTCAAGATGCCCAGGGATGGCGGGCAATCCACGAGCGCCAGGTCGTAGCGGCCGGTCTCGCAGACCGGCCGCAAGCTCAGTTGGAAACGCTGCAAATGGTTCTCGAGACGCGGCAATTCGATCTCCACCCCGCACAAATCGACCTCGCTGGGAATGGCGTCCAAGCGCTCGAAGGCGGTCGGTTTGATCTTCTCGGCCAGCAATCCCTCGCCGAGCAAGGGCCCATAAGCGCTGCCTCCGGCGGTTTTCTCCAGGCCCACTCCGCTGGTGGCGTTGGCCTGGGGATCCAGGTCCACCAGCAAGACCCGCTGGCCGCTGGCGGCCAGGCAGGCGGCCAGATTGACCGACGTGGTGGTTTTGCCCACGCCGCCTTTTTGATTTGCAATGACGATGACTTTGGTTGCCACCGGGCAGGTTTAAGAGATGTCGTGCCGGGTGAACAGGAAAAAATGAAGGTTTTGCATGCCCGGCTGCGGTGCGGGAGTCCTTGAAGTCGTGATGATGCCCTTGGTAGGGCGGTGTTGCTGCGCCGCCCTTATAATTGGGCTGAGCAGCAGCTCAGCCCTACCTTGATTCTGCGGGCCGGATGCCCGCGCTCCAGAACACATGAGTTGCCCCCCCCGCGCCATCTTCTTCCACGCGTCAGGATTGCTTTCCAACTCCCGACCTTTATAATGCCGGCCATGCGTGACGCATCCTTGAAATTCCTGGAAACGTTGGTCAATACCCCCAGCCCGTCGGGACACGAGGCCCGTGGCCAGCGGGTTTGGCTGGACTACGTCAAACCCTACGCCGCGGAAACCTTCAGCGATGCCTATGGCAACGCGGTGGCCGTCCTGAACAAAGGCGGCTCGCCCCGGTTGATGTTGGCGGCCCATGCCGACGAAATCGCCATGACCGTCAATTTCATCACCAAGGAGGGTTTCGTCCATGTCCGAAAAGTCGGGGGCGTGGACGCGGCCATCACCAAGGCGCAACGCGTCACGATTCACACGCGCAAAGGCCCCATCAAAGGGGTGGTCGGCAATGTGGCGCCCCATCTTACCAAAGAAGAGGGCGAACGGAAAGTCCCGAAAATCCACGATTTGTTCATTGACCTCGGCGTGGGCAGTCGCAAAGCAGCGGAGAAGCTGGTGCGGATCGGCGATCCGATCACCCTCAACGACGCATTCGAACTGCTGCGCAACGACCTGGCCGTGGCCCGGGCCTTTGACAATCGCATCGGCACCTTCGCCGTGGCCGAGACGCTCCGGCTCCTGTGCGAATCCAAGGCCAAACTGCGCGCCGAAATTTGCGCGGTATCCAACATCATGGAGGAAGTCGGCCTGTTCGGCGCCCGACAGATTGCCTATTCGCTCCAGCCTGATCTGGCCGTGGTGGTGGACGTCACGCACGCCACCGATTATCCCACCGTCAGTCAGGCGCGGCACGGGGACATTAAATTGGGCAAGGGCCCGGCGCTGACCCGGGGCGGCTGCATCCATCGGGCCGTCGAAGAACGGCTCGAAGCGGTGGCGAACCAGGAGGGCATCCGCCTGCAATTCGAGGCCATGTCAGCCACCAGTGGCACCGACACCGATGCGATCTTCTGGACCCGCGGCGGAATTCCCAGCGCCTTGGTCAGTTTGCCCAACCGCTACATGCATTCGCCTGTCGAAATCGTCAATCTGAAAGATCTGGAACAGATCCCGAAGCTCCTGGCCGCGTTTGCCCGGTCGCTGAAGCGCGGCGAGGAATTCAAGGTGGCGATCTGACTCCTAGCATTATTGCTTTGGCCGGTTGGCCGGCTCCCATGCGCCAAGTTATCCGGATGAAAAACTCCCCTATTCGCGCGCTTGGCCGGATGCAGGCCAGCCTGGCCAAACGCCTCTTTTGGCGGCAACACCTCGCCGAGGCGCAAGCGCAATTGCAACGGTTGAAAACCGAGCTCCCCACCGTGGAAATGATGATGGCCGTGCCATTCCTGTTCCAAGGCAAGGGCTATTACCGCACGCTGGAACTCAAGGCCACGCGGTGCCACCAGGAATTCATCGAAACCACCGACGCCCGCCGCAAGCTCGGCATCGGCATCGTTTTCAACGATTAAGCCGATGCCGCTGCTGCCCGCCAAACTCCGGTTTCACTGCGCGCTCTACGCGGCGTTTCTCGGTTGGCGGCGGGGCCGGTTCGCCGAAGTTTCCGCCGCACCGCTCGCCGCGCCGGCCAGGCCGGGAAAAATGCGCGTCCACTTCTGGACGCCCGCCGACACCGCCGGCGCGAAGGTCATCGTCCACGACGTGATGCCCAGCCTCATCCGGCTCGCCCGCGAGTTCGCCCCCGGCGCGGAAATCCAGGCCGGCCCCCAACTGCCCGAACACGCCGTGGACTGGCTCATCAGCTTCAAAGCCGTCCCGCCGCCCGAAAAGATCGTCGGCCGGCCACGGCGCGTGCTGCTCATCTGCGACCAGTTGGAAAACTTCTGGGATGACCTGGAAAAATTCGACGCCGCCGTGGCCACCTCCTCGCGCCCGTTCGCCGGGTTGGTGGCGGTGAAGCATCCCCACGTCACCTTCGTTTCGGAATCCGAACCGCTCGCCTACATCGCCTTCGGCCAAAAGAACCTCGCCGCGCCGCCCGCCAGGC
>JADGRT010000168.1 GCA_017880715.1 Verrucomicrobiia bacterium
CGATCCGTCCACACCCGGCGTTGAAACGCCGGGCTATTTTCAAAAGTCCCTCCGGGACAAAAACAAGGCCTCCGGGCAGCACCTGCAGCTCAAATCCTAATGGCAGTGGGCAGGCTGCCCCCACCCCGGTCGGCCTCGCGTCAGTCCGTTTCTTTGACGCGGAAAAACCTTTGGGATTCGGAACCTAAAAGATTAGTCACGGTGCTGGCAGTGCCGCTGGCGACGAAGGCGCTCCCGTCGATCCAGGCTGGCTCGCTCAAATCGTTTTTATATTGGATTTGGTAGGACTTGCCGGGAATCGTGGACAGGTTGAACGTAAGCGTGCCGGCGGCGGTATTGACGAGTTGGATTTTCAGATCTTCCGGACGCTCAACCACGACGGTGAACGTGCGGGTGCTGCTCAGGCTAGGCGTGCCGTTATCCGTCACTTGCGCGGTAACTAAAAAACCGCTGGAAATCTGGGCCATGAGCGGCGTCCACGAGAACAGCCCGTTGGTGGCATTAAGGCTGGCGCCGGTCGGGGCGCCGGGATCGAGCCGATAGGTCAAGGTCTGCGGCGGCAGATCCAGATCAAAAGCCGGCACCGTGAAACTCAGCTTTTGGCCCGCCTTGACGGTTTGACTGGCAATTGCGGCAAGGATCGGCGGCCGATTGGTCAAGGGCACGATGTCGTTGGTGCTGTTAATGCCAAAGCCCGACAAGCGCAAGGTCAGGGTGTTGGCATTGGTGCCAGGCAGATACCAGAAGCTAAGCGTGTAGGGCGCATTTTGAACCAAGGCGGGGGTGATATCCTGGAAAATCGAGGAGGCGCGCGTGGTACCGCCGCTCGTCGCGATGACGTGAAGACTGGCTTTGCCCGCATGCTGCACGTTGGTGACAATGGCGGAATCAGCGTGATTGGTCGAGACGGTCCAGGCTCCACTCAAAGCGCTTTCAAAATCGCCATTGGCGAGAGCATTGGTCCCGACACCCGGCGTATCGCCCGGAACCAGCATGAGGTCGTCGAGATAAAGGTCGCCCGGGGAGTTCAGATAAATATAAAAAACCGATGCGCTGGCGGTCCCCGTCAAGGAGACGTATTGCCAGGAGGAAGCGGGCGGATTGACGATGACGGTGAAGGTGTTGGTGGCGCTCAGACTCGGCGAGCCATTGTCGGTGACGCGCACGGTGATGCGATTGGTGCTGAGCGCCTGGTCGTAAGCGGGCGTCCAGGTGAAAAGCCCGTTGGTCGCATTGATGACGGCGCCGGCCGGGGCGCCCGCCGCCAGTGAGTAGGTCAGTTGGTTGGGGGGCAGGTCAGCATCCTGCGCGCTGATGGGCAGGGATAAGGTTGCGCCAATGGCAAGGGTCTGGTTTGGAATGTTGGTTAGAACGGGCGCGGTGTTCACTTCCCTGACCACCACCGTGAAAGTCCTGGCATCGCTGGCGCTGGGGACGCCGTCATCGCTCACGCGAAGGGTCATAACGTTGGTGCCAGGCCCTTGTGCTTCCGATGGTGTCCAGGTAAAAGCGCCAGTGGCCGGGGCAATAACCGCTCCGGCGGGCGCGCCCGGATCCAGGCTGAAGGTCAGGGTCTGGTTGGAATCGGAATCGGCGGCCTCAGCCTTAAACGTCAGCAGGCTGCCCTCCTCCACGGAACGATCGGACAACAGCGACAACACCGGCGGGTGATTCAGTTTCGCGGCCAGGATGGTGAAGGTTTCCGAAGCCGTCAGGTTGGGCTCGCCATTGTCGGTGACGCGGACAGTGACCTGGTTGGTGCCCGGAATCTGGGCGGGCGTGGGCGTCCAAGTGAAACGGCCGGTCACAGAATCGATGGTTGCCCCGGCGGGAGCGCCCGGGTCGAGGCTGAAGCTTAGGATCTGTTGCGGAAGATCCGGATCGGAAGCGGAGACTTGGAAGGTCAGCGTCGTGCCCTCAGTTACGACTTTGTTGCCGATGGGCGTCAAGACGGGCCGCCGGTTCGTGGAGGAGACGACATTAGCGCTGCCCGGGGTTGGCAGGTTCATGAAGAAGAAAGACGACGCGGCGCCATCGGGCCAGCGGCCTTCGCTGATGTCGTTGGTTTGCGCGCCAAAGGCGATGCTATCCACCAGCGTGCCATCCGGCGCGAAGAGTCCGATGACCTCGCCTGACTGGCTCAATTTGAAATCCGCATGGAGATCGCGGTTGGTGGCGTTGTTTTGGCTGGTGTCCTGGTCGGCCCAGACCAGCAGGTAGCCGGCAGGTTCGATGACGGTTCCGGCCGGAATGACAAATTTGGTTGTGTTGGTCAGTTCGTCGGTCAGGCGATAGCCGGTCAGATCGACCCGGTTTGTTCCCGCGTTATAGAGTTCGAACCAGTCTTCGAACTGGCCGTCCGCGAGATCGGCCAGGGTGCGGGTGTTATTCGCCATCCATTCATTGATATAGACATCCACCGGCATCGAGGCGGGATTGTTGGTGCCAGCCGGAGTGACATAATGAAACACCTGCCGGTCGTGTGGTTGGCCATCGGGATAATCGCCGTAAGACCGGCCCGGGCTCAGGTTTTTGTAGTTCAGATAATCCATGACGGCGGGAGAGCCGTTTTGCAGGCGCGACAAGGCCACCGAACCGGTGCCGGGACTCAAGTGGAAACTGGTATGCCACTGGCTGGCCGTCGATTCGTTCGTTTCGCCATCGGCCCACACGACCACGAATTGACCTGGATCGATCGCCGCATTGGCCGGAAATGACCAGCGCGTCAGATTCGTGAAACTGTCCGAGAGATAATAGCCGCTCAAATCCACCGCATTCGTCCCGGAGTTGTAGAGCTCGAGCCAGGGATCGTGCTCGCCCAGTTGGTCCGTCGGACCGTTCACGTTCTCCGCCTGGACCTCGTTGAGCCAAACCAGCGGGAAGGCGGGCAGCGTGGATCGGACGGAATTGGCGGCGCCGGGGGTGAACCGAACCGGCGCATTGGTGGCGGTAGCCGCCCAGTTGCCCGCGGGGCGATTATCTTGCGCGGGATCGACCAGTTGCAGCGAGGGGCCGAAACCATCGGCCGCTTCGGGCCAGGGCAATTGGTCGCGGTAAGCGACCTGATCGATGAGGACATCTTCCGCCGAGGTGGATCCCGGGTTGACCAGGCTTAGGGTTTCTCCGCCGTGGTCTAATTGGCCGGCAAATTCGCCGACCACGGGAAGGTTGGCGTTGTAGGTGGCAGCGAACACGAGGCGGTTCTTAGCGACGACGAGGTATTGCTGCGGGGCAATCAAGGTGCCGCCCGGGAAGGTGAAATCCGCGCCATTCAAACGCCACCGGGAAAGATCGAAGGTCGTGGTGGCGGAGTTGTTGAAGATCTCAACAAACTCAGCCTCCGGAACCGCAGGATGGTACATGATTTCATTGATGACCACGAAGTTCTGGGGCCCCTCAACCGCGCCGGTGTTATTAATGGTGATGGCGGTGGTGGCGGTGGAGACAGGTTCGCCCCAGTAATCAAATCCCTGAACGGTGAGACGGTTGCTGCCGGAAGCCAAAGGCACCCGCATGCTCCAGGTGTTCAGCGTGGTCCACGTGATGGGGTAAGCCATGCCATTGACCTCGATAGTTTTGAGGCTGACGGGCGCGCGGCCGGTGAGGGTGATCAAGCTTCGGTTGGTGTTGAAGTTCTGGCCGTTATTGCTGGTGATGGCAAAGTTGGCGTTGGCGCTGGCGACTTGTTGCAGTACGTAAAGACGCCGCTGTTCGATCCACGCCTTGGCGGTCGAAGGTGAGGCCGCATTGATGCCGTTGGCGGTCAGCGCCGCGAATTTGGCATCCATGATGGGACCGATGTTCGCGCTGAGTAAAGGGCCATTGGCAGCGTCGTTAAGGGCGCGGTAATAGGCGCGGCCGAAAGGCGGAAAGTTGTAGAAACGCTGCATGGTTGGATCACCGGCATAAAATAAATCCTGGGCCGTGCCGCCACTGAACAGGAAGTCGATGTCCCACATCATCATCACCCATTTGCCATCCTGCGGCTTGTAGGTGTACATGTTTTTGCCGCGCTGGAAACCGTAGCTGTCCCAGTTGCAAACGATGTGCTCGATGGCGAAGGCCCGCGTCCATTTGTCCACATCCACCTGACTTTCCACCCGCGCGGTGTAGTCGTCCGGATTCGAGGCGTTCAAGGAATCCACCAGGGCAAAGAGGCTGCGATAATCACTGGCTGAACTCTGGACCGCCCGTTTGCGCCAGTTCCAGCGGTAGCGGGCCAATTTCTTGACGCCCCCGGTGGTGGTAAAGTTCTGCAAGGTGGCATCCACATTGCTAAAGCCCGCGGCCGCATCGTCGAATTCAAACCAATCGTCGATTTTATAGAGGTCGCCGCCGCTGTCGTCGGGAAACCACATGCCAACCATGTCGCCATTGGGCTGGGTGCAATCCTCGTAGATGGTGCCGCGGTGATTGCCGTTCACGTACAGATGCACGAAACGGCGGTTCACACTGGGAACGCCCAGTTGATCGGCCATCCAAAAGGCGATCTGCTCCAACTGCTGCGTGTTGTCGCGGATCGGCCAATCCAGCGTCAAATCGGTGACGCCCAGGAAGAGATCGTCCTCCGGCATGGCGAGCACATAACCGCAGAGACTCCCGACGGGCGAGTCATAACCCGGCGACAAAAACGGGCTGCCGGCATAGAGGGCGCCCGCATTATAAATGACGCGGGAATTGCCATAGACAAAAGTGACATCCAAGGGCGTGTTGTTGAGCTTCTCACGCGACGACCAGGTGTTCAACGTGGCTTGGGTCATCCAGATCCGGTAGGCGCCAAAGTTGCCGGCAGGCTGCGATTCCCCAAAACGGACCAAACATTCGCGCGTCGGCGCATCACTCGGAAACCTGGTGCTGGCTTTGATGGGGGCGTTGTCCGTGGCCTGCACATAAAAGGCCACGAGGGTGTTGGCTGGTTGGCCGGGAATCGTGGCGCTGAAGAGTCCGTCGCCGGCCACCGCGTCGCCGCGCGTACCGTCATCCACCAGGTCCAAGGCGGTACTTGAGGTCGAAGGATCAACTCGGTACATGAGCTTGAGGGCCGAAATACCGTCGCCATCGTGAACGCGGGCGGTCACCACGACCGGCTGGCTGGCGGCGGGGAGGATAGGAGTGTGTGTGACCTCGTAAATCGCGGGGCCGGCGTTGGTCACCGAGCGGCTATTGGGCGCGCCCGGCGTTCCCAGATTCGTGGGCACGGACAGAGTCCCCGCCGCCTCCAGCCAATTGCCATGCAAGCGCAATAGCAGTTCCCGACTGCCCCGCAACCAGCGCACTTTGGCGCGCAGGGTCGCTGTTTCATTGGCATTCAGGGTTTGGCGCAAGGGACAGCGAATGCGGTTGGCGCCGGTGTCGCCTCGGCCCTGGGCGCGGATATGCAAACAGCGCCCGCCGGCATAACCACCGGTATTTTCCAGGGACGAGGTGTTGTGGTTGCCCTGGAAAAACCAACCGGTGACGCCCGCTTCAAAGGTGGCGTTAGCCACCAGGTTGGTGCTGCCGCTGCGAAACACCTCGACGCTATCGAGCAGGCACTCGCCGGTGTCAAGCATCAGCACCTGCAAGGCGTCGGCCGGATAGCCGCCGTTGCCATTGTCCAAAACCCCGGTAAACTCGACTGTGCTCCAACTGCTTTTCGCACTTTCATCGCTGTCCGCCCAATTAGAAGGCTGGCGGTTGTCGCCGCGGGGATCGATTAGTTCCAGGCTGCTGCCGCCACCAGCGGCCCACCGGCCCCAACGACCGCCCTGGTGGTAGCGCACTTCGTTGACCACGACATATACCCGGTTGGTGACGACAAGATTGTTGGCGTTGGTACTCACCAAATCCTCGGGCATGGCCAGGGCCAAGTGGTCGCCGCCATTGGCCAGCGCACCGCCGTAATCGCCCAGGGTATTGGCCGAATTCAGATTGGGATAATTCGTCATCAAGTGCGCGGCGTTTTTGGCCACTACCAGATAACCGCCGGCGGCCAGCAACGTGTTGTTCGGGAAGGTGTAACTGATGCCGTCAGTGAAACGCCACTGGCTCAAGTCCACCGTGTTGGTGCCCCGGTTGTACAATTCCACGTACTCGTCGTTGTCGTCGTGAAGGATCGAATCATACATGATCTCATTGATGACAATGTCGCGAACCAGCAGCACGCCATTGGGCGCTCCGGGCGTTGGGGCCGCTAGTTCGCGAACCGCAGCGGCGCCGTCGGGATAACGCCCGCTGGAAACGCCGTTGGCCTGGGGACCGAAACGAAGCGCGTCGATGACGCGTGTTTGGTCGGGATTAAGCAGGTAGAGGGTCTCGCCGGCGGAGCTTAAACCGAAGCCGAGCTGGGTTTGCGTGAACACCACAAAGCCGCGAGCGGCCAGCAGGGTGCCGGCGGGAATCTGGAATTTATTGGTCGCCGGATCGTCGCTTAGGAAACAGCCCGAAAGATCCACGGGTTGATTGCCGTGATTGTACAGCTCAATATAATCCCCCGCGGGATCGTCGGTATGCGCGAGGAATTCGTTGATGAGCACGGCGCGATACGGGTTGGCGCGGACGGCTTCGACCGTGCCCGGGGAACCGCCCACGACCTCACTGGCGGCCCAAGCCTCGAGGTGTCCTTCACCATAGGACGGGCGCGCCAGCACCAGCGAATGACCCGCGCCATCGGCGGCCGCCGGCCAAGGATACCGGCTGTCGTAATGGGCCTCGAGCAGGACCGCACCCGCGCGGTTGCGCA
>JADGRT010000169.1 GCA_017880715.1 Verrucomicrobiia bacterium
GAGTTTCGTAATAACAATACCGCCCTGCTCAAGCAGCTCGAGGAGCAGAAGAAACGCTTCGAGGGCATCGACCCGGATGAATTCCGCAAACTAGCCGATGAAAAGCGGCAGCTCGAGGAAGCGCAGCACCTGAAGGCGGGCGAAGTCGAGAAGGTGGTCGAGAACCGGGTCAAGGGTTTGAAAGCCGATTGGGACAAGCAGGTGGCCGCCCTTTCCTCGGAGCGCGACTCGCTGAACGGCCGGCTCACGGCCATCCAGATTGACCAGGGGGTGATCACCGCCGCGACCAAACGCGGGCTGCGGCCCACGGCCATCACGGCGCGAAAGCGCCTCTCTTTTTCCAAGAGATCGTTCCTTGGAATGACGCGCATACTAAAGCAACGTCCTTAAAAGCCCGTAGATGCCCACGCTGAGCGCCGCCAGCGAATCGCCCGCGATCAAGCCGCCACCGACGAGCGACATGGTGCTCATGTCCGACGGTATCTCGCCGCCGGCGGAGTTGTTCGCGCTGGCTTGGCGACGCGCCTGGACCGTATCGAACACCGATGCCAACACACCGCCGCCCCCCCACCAGTAGAGCGTGTTCAATTCCACGAAACCGCCGAACGAGGAGGCATACGGGCTGGGCAGGATCACCGCATCAACTAAAAAGTCCGTCACGCGGCCGGAGCGGCTGGAATCGGCAAACTGCCGGTAACGCTGGTTCCTTTTGAGCAGCTTGCGGATGATTTCCGTGACGAGCCCAAGCGCGATGCCGATTTGCAGGGCGGTCATCACGTGTGCCTTCGGATTCGTAATGCCTTTGAGCGCGCCCACGAACTTGTAGGTCATCGCCGACTGCCATTGCTGCGCGCCCGCGACGTGCTGGCTGAACTGGTCCGCCCGGAGAACCGGATACGCGCTCATGAATATTTTGGCCAGCCCCACGGCCAGCACCGCTCCCATGGCGATGCCGATGACCTGGTACCGGAATTGCATCACGCGATTCGTGCCCAGCCGCCAGCCGGTCGAGCGATCCTGCTGCATGTCGCCACCCTCACTGCACGCAATGAGCACGATGGCGGCGCACATGAGTCCGATCCCCGGATCTTTCAGCCCGAGCGACGCCAGGATGAACACGGTCATGACAAACGCGCTGGATATGGGATTGCTGTCCGAGATGCCTATCGAGATGCCATTCACCAGCACAAACAGGAGGCAAAGCAACACGGCGACGACGAGAAAGAAGACGGGCTGGTGCAGCACCTCGCTGCCAACGATTACCAATCCGGCGCCCCAAAAGATAATCCACAGAACGAGACGAACATTATTCACGCGTTTCCAATCTTCCGGCGCGGCCACCACTTCGTCCCGCTGGGACCGCAGACGGCGGACCGCCTGGATAAGAATTAAGCCGATGTCCACGATGGCCGCGCCCAGGATCATGCCGAGCGCAATAATGAAACCGATCTTTCGGAACGGCGCCCCCGTTTCGAGCCAGCCGATGGAGATGAAATAAGGCTTCATCCATTCGCCGATCAATCCGACGACCAGCGCGGGAATGGCGATCCGCGCCCCTACGATCATGCCGGCTCCAAAAGTCGAAGTGGACACTCCCAAGGCTTCGATGGCCGTAATTTTGAGCGCCGCGAGTCCGCCGAGATAGCCGCCCAGCATGCCGCCGCCGAGCTTGGCAATGGAACGTTTGAGCAGCTTCTTATCGGTAAGCGCGCGCAGAATGTTGGCCACCGCCAGACCGGACGGGAAGGCCAGTTGCATCTTATCCACGACAATGGGCGTATAGAGCATCCCCACCCCGACGCCGAACATGCCGATGCACATGAAATAAAGGATGAGCTTCCAGGTCGCCGGCTCGGGCAAACCGAGCCAGACCATCGACTGCACGATCACGCCCATGCCGCACATGCCGGCTACGGATGCCGCCATCGTTTGCATGTAGTTGGCCCCGTGTTTGCCTTCCGGGCCGTAGGGCAACGTGACCACGCTGCCGAGGATGCCCGCCAGGACCTGCCCGCCGATGAAGAAACCGATCGAGAAATTCATGAACGCCGCCGAAATGCCGCCCAGCGGGCCGAGGATGAAAATCGCCACGCCTGCCAGCATCACATGGTAGGCGGGCGAACCAATGCGCGGGAGAAAGCGTTTCGCTCCGTTCGCGGGACTGGAGGTGGTTGACATGGCGTTGCAGGCGAAAGGGTCAGGGCCGGGTTACTGAGCAGTCCCCAGCATGGACTACGCCGGGAGCGCCGGCATCCCTGCCGGCGAAAGCCCAACTTCCACGAGCCGGCAGGGATGCCGGCGCTCCCGGGACGTACCCGGTCGAGCCCGTCTGCTGTGGTCCATGCCGCAGGTTCATCAGTAACTCTGGGAATCGTCGAATTTTCCAAGTCCGGCAGCGGGTTCCAAATCCGGCGGTTCGGGCAGTCGCCAAGCCGCTATCATGGCCGGCACCAAAAGAAAACTGGCATACAGCAGCGCCAGCCGAAAGTTGCCCACCCGGGCCAACAATCCGAACACCACCGTGCCCGCCGCCGCCGCCACCCGGCCGATGTTGAAGCAAAACCCCGCGCCGGTCGTGCGCAGCAGCGTCGGAAACAACGGCGGCAGGTACATCGTAAACAAGCCAAATACCCCGGAGAAAAAGCCGACCCACGGAATCCACCACAGCAAGGACTCATACCCGCGCGGCACGCAGAAGGTGCCGAACATCGCGCCAAAAAACCCGAGAAACATCAGGACCACCGCCAGCCGGTATCCCAGCCGGCGCGCCAGCCAACCGGCGAAGAAATTGCCGAACACCGAGATGCCAATCACCAGGAAAAAGGCCTTGCTGACGAGTTGTTCGCGCGCCGTGGATTCCCATCCAGCCTCCACCAGCAGATTGCGTAAATGCTGCTGGTTCCAAAACATGAATCCCCACCAGGCGGTCAACGAGGTGGCGCACACCACGATGGTCAACCAGGTGAGCGGCCGGACGCGACCGCGAAAAAGATCGCCCACGCCGGGTTCTTTGTCCTTCGAACGCAGCTTGGCTGCATGCCATTCCTCAGGCTCGGGCACGTGCCGGCGAATCCAATAAACCAGCAGCGCCGGCAGAATGCCCGCCAGGAAGACACAACGCGGATACAACGCGGGCAGTTTCCAGGCCGGCAACCACACCGCCAGGCGCTCCTGAACCAACGGGGCGAGTTCCGCTCCCAGAAACACCACCGCGCAAGCCACCAGCACTCCAATATTAACCCCCGTTTGCAGCACCGCCGCAATCCACGGACGCCATTGTTTGGGCCACGTCTCCGATAACAACGCCGATCCCACCGCCCATTCTCCGCCAATGCCCAGTGCCGCCAAAAACCGGAAGATCAACAGTTGCCACCAGGTTTGCGCCACCACCGAAAGCCCGGTAAACATGGCATAAGTGAGAATGGTCAAGCTCAACGTCCGGCTCCGTCCGACCAAATCCCCCAGCCGGCCAAAGACACCTCCTCCCAGCGCCCACCCAACCAGAAACGCCGCCTGAATCCACGAGCTCTTTTCGCTTACCACCGCGTCGCTGACCGCCGAAGCCTGGACCAATTGCATGACAAAGGGTGCGGCCACGAGCGTGTAAAGGTGAATGTCCAACCCGTCAAAGAGCCAGCCCAGCCAGGCTGCAATCCCGGTTTTCCATTGTTGCGGCGAAATCTCGCCCAGCCGAGTCGCCTCGCGGCGCGGCACGGCATCGCCTTCCGAGCTAACTTGAATTTGGGACGGGGAACTCACGCCGCCGTTTGTACCGGCTTTCCTCAGCGCCAGCCAGCAGAAACGCTACCGGCGCGCGCGATCCTTGGATTTCGGAGGGGCGAGCTCCGGGAGCCCCATAATAAATGGGCGTCGTGGAACTCCGCCCTCCGAGCGTGACCCGTCCATCCCGGCATCTCCTCTATAACTGCCGGCTTCCGACTGAATTCGTGTTGGACACAGGGTCCCCCTTGAGCCTAAATGAACCGGTCAATGAATCGCCAAAACGATTGATCCATGAATTTCCAATCTCTCAAAGAAGAAGCCTTCGAAGCCAACCTGGCCCTCGTCCGCCATGGGCTGGTTGTTTTCACCTGGGGCAACGCCTCCGCGCGCGATTTCAGCCAGGGCGTGATGGCCATCAAACCCAGTGGCGTTGCCTATGACAAACTGAGACCGGCCGATATGGTTATCGTCGAGCTCGAATCCGGCCAGGCGGTCGAGCCAGGCGGGCTGAACCCCTCCTCCGACACTCCTACTCACCGCTGTCTCTATCTGGCGTTTGAAAAGGTGGGGGGCATGGTCCACACCCATTCCCGCCAAGCTACGGCGTGGGCTCAGGCCGGCCGTGACCTGCCTTGTTTCGGCACCACCCATGCCGATTATTTTTTGGGCACCATCCCCTGCACGGCTGAAATGACGGCGGAAGAAATCATGGGCGGGCAGGGATACGAATACAACACCGGAACCGTGATTGTGCGCGAGTTTCAACAGCGGCAGTTGGCGCCGCTGGATATGCCGGCGGTCCTGGTGCGCAGCCATGCGCCGTTTGTATGGGGAAAGAACGCCGCGGCGGCGGCGCATAACGCCGTCGTACTCGAAGAACTCGCCGGCATGGCGTTAAACACCCTGGCCCTGTCACCGCAAATACCAGCCATCTCCCCTGCCCTGCTGACCAAGCATTTCAAACGAAAACATGGCGCCGGAGCTTACTACGGGCAAAAGCATACACCGGCTACTTCGACGTCGGCTTGAGCTTGCGCAGAGCATCCCGGAAACGGGCCGCTTTCTCGTAATCTTCGCGCTGGATGGCATCCTTCAAAGCCATCTCCAATTTTTCGCGCCGGGAGAGCGGTTGGTGTGCCTGGATATCCTCCAGCCATGCCTCCAGCGAGGCGATTTCATCGCTATCCTGCTCCAGTTCGAATTGCTCCTGTTCCCGGTAAAAAGCGCGCAATTCCTCGATGCCGGCATTAATGAGCACAATCGCGCCGGCGAAATCGCCTGAGGCGAGCACCTGAGCGGCTTTGGCCCGGGTTCGCATCATGAACAGTTGCGGACGAAACTGCTCAAAAATCCAGACCAGATCATCGTTTTCGGCGTAGCGCTCCACCAGGTCGAACACCCGGAAATTCCTCTGCGTATCGCGCAGGACGCCTTCGTAATCCTCGAGCTGAAACAGGCAGAGATAGCGGTGATGATATTGAATGGCCTCGAGCTGCAGCGCGGCGCAGGCTTCGGCATCCAACTTAAACCCGGTGTCGGTGCCATCCTGGTCCTGCACGTACCGCACCAAGGCGGCCTGATGATACTCCAGCAGCGATTCGCAGCCGCGCGGGCGCTGGCCGTCCGGCCGGCCCACGGCGTTCATCTGCAGCAAGCCGAGATCGATCCGCAACTGGATCTTCGTCATCCCGTCTTTGCCCTTAAAGCGCCGAACCATGGGTTCGCCGGGCTGAAACTCCCACCGGTTCAGCAAATGCGAAATATCATAATTCACAGACTTACTATGGACACACCCCGGCTCGAAGTCAACGGGGTGCGTTTCCCCAAAAACGTGGCAGCCGACGTGAGTCGGCTCAAACTCCCGAGTCTGGCGCTGCTTTTCGAATGCTCGGCCGAGACAAATGATCCGGCTCACGCCGGATGCTACGAAAAAAGTGCGTTGCACCCCCCCCCAAAAAACCGCCGGCCGCTGGACCCAGGTTCAGCCGATTTTCATCGTCTCCAACACCGCCCGGACTTTCGGTACTTCATGCGTCCGGAAAAGGTCGGTTTTCCCCAGCGCCGCCAGCACCGCAAAGAACGGCTCGGCGCACCGCACTTCCTCTTGGAAAGACTCGAAGGCGTGCGGCAGGGCGTGACAAACCGGAAATCCCAACACTCGCAAACGAAACGTATTCAGGAAAACGTTCATTTGATGCCGCACACGCACCGCGCTGTCCTGCAGATTGCGATAATAGAACCCAAGCCCGGGATCGATGAAGATGCGCTCCAAACCGCAGCGAACCGCCACCTCAATTTGCCGGGCAAAAAAGTCATACATCATGGCCACCGGGTCGGCGCCAAAATCAAAGTCGCCCACCGCCCGCACGTGGGCTCCTTGCACGTAACACAGAATCACCGCTGCCTCGTGCTCCGCCACCAGGCGAAACATCGCCTCCGTCTGTTCGGTTCCCGTCAGGTTCAACACTTTGGCGCCCGCCTCCAGGCAGGCCCGCGCCACCGAAACTTGGTAGGTTTCCACCGACACCAGAATGCCCGCCGCGTGAAGCCCCCGGATGACCGGCAACAATTTGCCAGCCTGCTGTTCATCATCCACGCGCGCCGCGTGCGCCAGGGTGGATTCAGCCCCGATATCGACGATAGCCGCGCCTTGGGCGGCCAGGACCTTGCCGCGCTCGATGGCGCTGTCGGCGCTTAGACAGACGCTCTCGCGATACCACGAGTCCGGCGACAAATTGATCACGCCCATGATGGCCGGGCTCGCATTGAAAGCGAACCTATGGCCGCCAATGGAGAATTCCCGAACACCGACACGCAAAGCCTCGTGATGTTTGTCAGCCAGTCTGGCGAGATGATCGATGGTTAGCATATCAATCTAAAAACGGCGGTTGAATTAACGCCAAGGCGCCAAGCTGCTCGGTCGGTCGGTCTGACGGCGGAACCGAGGCAGAAAAATGGGGGGGGTGAAAGATAGGACCATTTTTTACCTG
>JADGRT010000170.1 GCA_017880715.1 Verrucomicrobiia bacterium
CTGGTGCGGAAAAGCGGCGTTCGCGAGGGCCTTTGTTTGGTGAATGCCATGCATATAACGGCGTCGATATTCATCAATGATGACGAAAGCGGGCTCCATCACGATTACGATGTCTGGCTGGAAAAGCTCGCGCCCCACGCCCCAACGTCTCAGTACCAACACAACCGCACCGGCGAGGACAACGCCGATGCCCACCTGAAGCGGCAGATCATGGGCCGGGAAGTGGTGGTGGCCATCACCAACGGCCAGCTCGACTTCGGCCCTTGGGAACAAATCTTCTACGGCGAATTCGACGGCAACCGCCGTAAAAGGGTGCTGGTAAAAATCATCGGCGAATAAAACGTGCCCGATGGTTCAGGGCCAATTCTATAGCTCCAGAGGAGCGGCATGTTTGTAGCTCCAGAGGAGCGGCATGTTTATAGCGAAAACCACCAGCCAACATTTGGTCACCTCGCCGGACACCCACCGTTTTATACCGCCCCGCTGGGGCTTGGGATTGATTGAACCTGCGGCGTGCTATAAACAGGTCGCGCCTCTGGCGCTGGGCAATTCACCTTATTCAACTTGCATCCGATCGGAGCCATTTGCTGCTTGATATTTCGCTTCA
Source organism: Verrucomicrobiia bacterium (assembly GCA_017880715.1). Taxonomy (GTDB): domain Bacteria; phylum Verrucomicrobiota; class Verrucomicrobiia; order Limisphaerales; family UBA1319; genus JADGRT01. The sequence continues at coordinate 608 of JADGRT010000170.1, forward strand.
TTTGGCGTGCATTTAAGCCATGAACGTCTCCCTGAATGTCAATGGCCAGCAGCGCACTCTGTCCACCGATCCCCAGCGGCCTTTGCTGGAGGTGCTGCGCGAGGAATTCCAACTCACCGGAACCAAGTACGGCTGCGGCGAAGGCCAGTGCGGCGCTTGCACCGTGCTGGTCGATGGCCGCCGCCTGCTTTCCTGCGTGACCCCGGTATCCCGGGTTGACGGCAAAACCATCACCACCATTGAAGGCCTGGCCCAAGGCGACGCCTTGCACCCCGTCCAGGAGGCTTTTCTGGCCGAAGGCGCCATTCACTGCGGTTATTGCACCCCAGGCATGGTCCTTTCCACCGTGGCGCTGCTGAAGGAAAAACCCAACCCCACCGACGCCGACATCCAGTCAGGCCTCGCCGGGCAATTGTGCCGGTGCTGCGGTTATCCAAAAATTCTCAAGGCCGTGCATCACGCCGCCGAACAACTGAGGAAATAATTACCTATGACTTCATTCGCCCCCTTTGGCATCGCCCCGGTCGATGTGGAATCCATGGAACCGATGCGTTTCTCCTTCGGCTTCAGTCGCCGCGGATTCGTGCAAACCCTCGGCGCCGGACTGATGATCGCCGCGGGTCCCCTGCCCGCTCTGGCCCAACGCAGCGGCGGACGAACCGGCGGGCGCGGTCAAACCGTGGCCGCGCGACTCCACCTGGGCAAAGACGGCACGATTACGGTCCTGACCGGCAAGATCGAGATGGGTCAAGGCGCCCGTGCCGAACTCAGCCAGGCCGCCGCCGAGGAACTGCGCGTCCCCGTCGATCGCATCCGCATGATCATGGGCGACACCAGCCAGGTGCCCGACGATGGCATCACCGCCGGCAGCCGGACCACCCCCGGCACCGTTCCGCCCGTGCGCCAAGCCGCCGCTACTGCTCGGAACCTCCTTATTGACTTGGCGTGCCAGCGTTGGAGCGTGGACCGCAACACCGTCGAAGTCCGTGATGGCCTGATCACGCACGCCACCACTCAAAAGAAACTCACTTACGCCGACCTGGCCGACGCTGAAGAGGTGGCCAAAGCCTTTGCCCAGGCGGTTCCCTCCGATGTCAGCCTGACGCCGGTCAAGGAATGGAAGGTTTTGGGCACCTCGGTCCCGCGCCCCAATCAGCGCGACCTGGTCATCGGCGCTCACCAGTTTCCGTCCGATATATCTCGTCCCGGCATGCTCTACGGCAAGGTGCTGCGTCCGCCTGCTTACGGAGCCAAGTTAATCTCCATTGATCTGGCGCCTGCCAAGGCAATGAAAGATGTCATAGCACTACAGGATGGCCAGTTTGTCGGCGTGGCCGCACCCACCACCCATCTGGCTCGCCAAGCCCTGGACGCCATCGCCGCAACCGCCAAATGGGAAACAGCGCCCCACCCTTCGAGCAAGGAAATATTCGATTACCTGAAGGAACACGTCCAATCGCGCAACGATCTCAAGAACCCTTTCGAAGCCGATCTGGCCAAAGCCGCAAAGGTCTTGAAACAGACTTATCGTGTGCCTTATGTGCAACACGCACCGCTCGAAACGCGTGTCGCCGTAGCCGAATGGGCCGACGGCAAATTGACCGTCTGGACCTGCACCCAGAATCCCTTTGGCTATCAAGGGGAACTCGCCCGCACGTTCCGGTTGGCCAACGATAAGGTGCGCGTCCTCGTGCCCGATTTTGGCAGTGGATACGGCGGCAAGCATACCGGCGAAGCGGCCATCGAAGCCGCGCGTCTCGCGCAGGCCGCTGCCCGCCCGGTGATCGTGAAATGGACCCGTACCGAGGAGTTCACCTGGGCGTATTTTCGACCCGCCGCCGTCATCGAAATTGAAGCCGGCCTGGACGACAAAGGCGGGCTGAAAATCTGGCATTTTGTCAACCTCAACGCCGGCGGGTCCGGCGTGGACACCCCGTATCGGATCCCTCAAGCGCGCAGCCGCGCCCTCTCGTCCAATTCGCCGCTGCGCCAGGGTTCGTACCGCGCCCTGGCCTCGACCGGCAGCAATTTCGCCCGCGAATGCTTCATGGACGAACTGGCCGCCGCCGCGGGCGTCGATCCCTTGGAATTCCGTCTGGCGCATCTGGAAAATCCCCGCTTGCGAGCGGTACTCGAAGAAGCCGCCAAACGCTTTGGCTGGACCGAGCGCAGCCGCAAGCAGAGTCCGAACGCCGGGGTTGGCCTGGCCTGCGGGACCGAAAAGGGTTCGTTCGTGGCGGCGTGCGTTGACGTAGCGCGGGACCCTGACACCGGCGACATCCGCGTCCGGCAGGTCTGCGAGGTTTTTGAATGCGGCGCGATTCTGAATCCCAACAATTTGCTTTCCCAGGTCCAGAGCTGCATCGTGATGGGCCTGGGACCGGCGTTGCGGGAGCAAATGGAATTTGAAAATGGCCGGATGCTCAACGCGAGCTTCGGCAAATACCGGGTGCCGCGATTCAAGGACTTGCCCGAACTGGACATTCATCTCTTGAACCGGCCCGATTTGCCGTCCGCCGGCGGCGGCGAAACCCCGCTGATCGCCCTGGCTCCGGCCATTGCCAACGCGGTTTTCCACGCCACCGGAAAAGCCGTTCACGAGCTGCCGATACGTTGGCCCGCTTGACTATCGACAAAGAAACTCGCTCACTTCATGGCGCGCGCAATGGCGTTCCACCAGAGATCGTGCAGGTCAGCCACGCGGCAATTCAACGCGCCGTCACCGGTGGCGATCCGCAGGCTGTCGCCACCCACCAGGCCAATGCGTGCGACCGGCACGCCCTGCCCTCTGGCCGCCGCCATGACTTGCTCGGCGTGCGCTGCGGTCGTGGAGATCACGATGCGCGACTGCGTTTCGCCAAACAACAGGGCGTCGAGACGAATGCTCGAAAACGCCGTTAAATCGATCTGCGCCCCCAGGTACCGGGGGGTTTCGCGAGCCATCTGCGAGAAGCAGGATTCGGTTAGCGTCACCGCCAAGCCGCCCTCGCTGCAATCATGGGCGCTCTTCACCCAGCCCGAGCGAATCAGCGAAAGCACGGTTTCGTGAAGTCTCTTTTCCACAGCCAAATTGCAGCGTGGCGGAGTGCCGGTTTTCTGGCCCAGCACACATTGTAGATAAGCCGATCCACCCAGGCCAAACAGCGGATCCCCAACATCGGCTGCCTCGCCCAGTAGAATGACTTCATCCCCTTCATTCTTGAACCATTGAGTGGTGATGTGCTCGGGTTTTTCAATCTGCCCCACCATGACGACCGTCGGTGTGGGATCGATAGGACCAGACGGGTTTTGGTTGTACAAACTGCAATTCCCGCCGGTGACCGGCGCGTCCAAAGCACGGCAAGCCTCAGCCAGGCCACGCACCGATTCGCGGAGCTGCCAAAAAAGCTCGGGGTTATGTGGATTGCCAAAATTCAGGTTGTCGGTGGTGCCCAAAGGCACCGCGCCGGAACAGGCCAGATTCCGCGCCGCCTCGGCCACCACAATCTTGCCGCCTTCGTACGGATCGAGATAAACATAGACGCCATTCCCATCCGTGGATAGCGCGATGAACTTGTCCGCTTTTAGGGTGGTGGTTTCGTTGGCTGACCCCGGCAGACAATCGGCCTTGATGCGCAGGATTGCCGCGTCGGATCCAGGACAGACCACCGAATTACCGCGCACCATGTGGTCGTATTGGCGATAAACCCAGTTCTTAGACGCGATGGTCGGCCAAGCCAGCAAAGTCTGGAGATTGCCCAGCGGGTTCCGGGTGACCGGCACCTGGCTCAGATTGAAAGCCCGCACCTGCTTGAGATAGTCCGGCTCGCGAGCCTCAGGCTGATAGACGGGCGATTCGTCCGCAATTTTTTTCGCGGGAATGTCGGCGACAATCTGGCCGTGATTTCTCACTACCATTCGGCCGGTGTCGGTGACCGTTCCGATGCGGGCCCAAGGCAAATCCCACTTGTCGAAAATGCGCTGCACCTCGGCTTCGCGGCCTTGCTTGACAATGATGAGCATGCGTTCCTGCGACTCGCTGAGCATGATCTCGTAAGGCGTCATGTTCGGCCCGCGCTGAGGCACTTGGCTCAATTCGATTTCGATGCCGGTGCCCGCCCGGGCGGCGGTTTCACACGTCGAGCAGGTCAGACCGGCGGCCCCCATGTCCTGGATACCCGCGACCGCATCGGTGGCCAGAAGTTCGAGGCACGCTTCGCATACAAGTTTTTCCATGAAAGGATCGCCGACCTGAACCGCGCCGCGCTGCTGCTCAGCCGACTCGTCCGTCAAGTCCTGCGAAGCAAAGGCGGCCCCGGCCAAACCGTCCCGGCCCGTTGCCGGACCCACGTAGAATACCGGATTGCCAATCCCCTTGGCCGCGCCCCGCGCGATCTGATCGTGACGCAAAACCCCAAGACAAAAAACGTTCACCAGCGGATTGCCTTCGTATGACTTATCGAAATAGACCTCGCCGGCAATGGTCGGAATTCCAAAGCAATTGCCGTAATGCGCAATGCCGGCCACCACGCCGCTGAAAAGACGGCGCACTTCGGGATTGGTAATTTCGCCGAAACGCAGGGAGTTGACCGCGCAGATCGGCCGCGCGCCCATGGTGAAAATGTCGCGCACGATGCCGCCCACACCCGTGGCCGCGCCCTGGAACGGTTCGACCGCGCTCGGATGGTTGTGCGACTCCACCTTGAACGCGATGGCCAGGCCGTCGCCAATGTCGATGATGCCGGCGTTTTCCTCGCCGGCGCCGACGAGTATTTTCGATGACTTGGTGGGAAAGGTCCTCAGGAGCGGCTTGGTGTTCTTATAGGAGCAATGCTCGCTCCACATTACCGAGAAGATACCCAGTTCGGTGTACGACGGCTCGCGTCCAAGAATTTCCTTAACCTGCCGGTACTCGTCCGGCGTCAGGCCATGTTTTTGAATCAGTTCCGGGGTAATGACAGGTTCAGTCATGGGAATTTCCAATTTCGAATCTTCGCAAAGTGCCGCACCCCATCACGCCGCCTGGATCGCCTTTCGGCTGGTGAGCCACTGAATCAGGCTTTCGAAAATATGCCGGCCATCCGTGCTGCCCAGTATGGCTTCGCTGGCACGCTCAGGATGCGGCATGAGGCCCGCAACGTTGCGATGCTCGCTGCAAACGCCGGCGATGTTCTCCAGCGAGCCGTTGGGATTGGCGTGCTCGTCGGCCTCGCCCCGGGCGTTCACATAACGCCACAGGATTTGCCGGTTCGTATTCAATTGGGCGAGCGTGGCGGCATCGGCAAAATAGCAACCCTCGCCGTGCGCAACGGGAACGCGCAACAATTGATCCCCGGAAATGCCTTGGGTGAATGGGGAATCGGACGTGAGCGTCTTCAGATAGACATGCTCGCAACGGAACTGCAACGACCTGTTCCGTACCAACGCTCCCGGCAGTAATCCGGCCTCGCACAGGATTTGGAACCCATTGCAAATACCCAGCACCGGACCGCCCTGAGCCGCAAAAGTCCGTACCGCCTGCATGACCGGACTAAACCGGGCAATCGCCCCGGTGCGCAGATGGTCGCCATAGCTGAAGCCGCCGGGCACGATGACGGCATCGGCCCCGCCCAACGACTTCTCTTTGTGCCACCGCAAATGGGCGGACTGTCCGAGAACATTGCGCAGCACCTGCACGCAATCCTGGTCGCAGTTCGAACCCGGAAATTGGAGAACGGCGAAGTTCATGCTACTCGATTTCGAGTTTATAGTCTTCGATCACGGGATTGCTTAAAAAGCGGTGACACGCCTCTTCCAGTTGCTGGCGAGCGGCTGGCAGGTCATGGCCCACTAGCTCCACTTCCAGGTATTTGCCGACATGCACGGCAGCAATCCCTTGGCAGCCCATCTGTTCCAGGGCTTGTTGCACGGTCTTGCCCTGCGGATCGACCACGGCCTTTTTTGGCGTAACGATAATTTTTGCTTTCATGCTAAAACGGGACGCGCCCGGAAACCATGGGGCAATGTTGAGGAAACCGCGCCGCAGATGCCAGCCTTATTTCAGGCTGGCCTCCCTGCGTCGCGACGCGGACGAAAGATTGCGGCTGTCCCAGAACTTCTAATCCCTCAGGCGGGCAAGAGAA
>JADGRT010000171.1 GCA_017880715.1 Verrucomicrobiia bacterium
TTGTTAAACCGTCCCGTGAACTTCGGAGCGATGGTTTGCGCCGGCACGCCGGCATCGGCCAGGGCCGCCAGAATGAGGAGCAACTCGAGCGGCGTTTGCGGCCGGTCGGTTTCATCCATCGACACCTCGGTGATGAACGGCTGGGACCCTCTTCGGCGGCCGATCAGCCGGTGAATCCGAGACGCATCCCCCACGGCCGTCAGGTATTTGCCAGCGATCCGCGCCACTTCCGCCCGGTTGACTTCGAAAGCGGCCGCAATCCCGGGAATCTCCACCCGGCCGCACAGCTCGGGATGCTGGCGCACAAACGCCATGACGACATCCGGCGGCGGCGGCCGGCCAATGGAATCCGCGACGTCAAGGGTGAAGAAATCGGCAAATGGCAGAAAGCCCTCGACCGTTTCCAGGCGAATATGATCGGCATCGACATGATAAGGCTTCGTCCAGCCCAATTCTTTCACCGCGGCCTTCGCGGCCACGAGCACGCTTTCCGGCTGGGACCCGACCAGGGAATGTTCGCGGTTGGACTTGTTCCAGACGGGAATGACGTTGACGCCTTGCTCGGACGCCAGCACGCAGGCGCGCAACTGGGCCTTGGCCTGATGCGCAAAACGGTCGCCGACGCCGATGGAGTATTTTGCCAGTCTCATGGTTTCGCCAATTTAACCGGGCAAGGCCACCGATGCGAGCCTATCCGCAGCCTGACCGCTGGCAGGGGCGACGTCTGCCCCTTAGGACTCTTCTTTCAACACCGCCAGGAATTCCTTCATGGCCGGCGAAAGCACCTTGTTCTTCTTGATGAGGGCCGCCAAAGGCCGGTAAAATTCGCCATCCACGATGTCGATTTGGGCGAGTGTCTTATTCGCGATTTCCTGGGATACCGTGGCTTGGGGCACGAGGGAAACGCCCGCATCGATTTCCACCGCCCGCTTCACCGTCTCGACATTGTCGAATTCCATGACGGTTTGAACCTGGACATTGTGGTCCTTTAAAATCCTGTCCACCGCCTTGCGCGTGGGAATATCCGGTTCGAATCCGATGAACTTCTGGCCCGTCAACGCGCTGAGCTTGATGGGTTTGCCTTTGGCCAGGGCATGTTGTGGATGGCAAATCAGAACCAGGCGATCTTTGCGCAGCGAGACCAAATCCAGCCGGCTGTCGCGGGTGGGATAGGCGACCAGCCCGATATCGACGACGTTGCCCAGGACATCTTCGTAAACCTGATTGGCTCGGCGATACTCCACGTGCACATTCACGGTGGGATAGGTGCGCAGATACCGTTTCAAATAAGGCGGCAGATCGTGCAGCCCGATGCTGTAAATCGTGGCCACCCGGATCGTGCCCGAGATGACATCCTTGATCTCCTGCAATTTGCTTTGCAGGCCTTCATAAGTTTGAATTATTTGTTTGCTGAAGTCGTATAAGACCTGGCCCTCCCGGGTAAGCCGGAATTTCTTTTTGCTGCGCTCGATCAGAATGGATTTGAACTGCCGCTCCAGGGAGCTGATCTGCTGGCTGACCGCCGACTGGGTGACCTGGTTGATCTGGGCCGCCTTGGTGAAACTTTCCGTCTCGGCCAAATCGCAAAACATCTTCAGGCTTTCAAGTTGCATACCACCAGATAATCAAATTAAGCGATCTAATGTCAATTCGATTTTTAATTATTACTAATGAAAATAAAAGCGGGCCGGCGGCGCGGGGCCGGTTCGGAGCGGGGACTGCCCGCGACGGACTTTTCCCGGTCAGGCGAGCGCTTCCTTGACCTTGCGCAGCAGGTTCTGGCTGGTAAATGGTTTTTGGAGGTAGATTTCCTTTTCCTCCTCCTGGCTGGCGGGACGGATATAGCCGCTGCAGCAGATGATGCGCACGTTGGGGCGCTGCTGCCGCAACCGCTCGATCAATTCGCGGCCGCTCATGTGCGGCATGACCAGGTCGGTAATGACCAGATCGATCGCGGAACCGTCCTGGGCAAAAACCTCCAACGCCTTGGCGGCACTGTTGGCGGTCAACACCTGGTAACCGAATTCGGACAGCACCATTTGCCCCATGGTCAGCATCAGGTCTTCATCGTCCACCATCAGAATTTTCTGATGGCCGGTGAGATCGTCGTCTTGGAAAGCCTGGTCTTTGATCACCCGTTTCAAAGCCGGCAGATAGATGCGCACGCTGGTCCCGCGCCCGGTTTGGCTGGATATCACCACGCTGCCGCCATGGTTGGTAATAATGCCATAAACCCAGGCCAATCCGAGACCCCGATGATTGGCCTTGGTGGTAAAGAACGGCTCGAATACCCGGGGCAACACCTCGGCCGGAATGCCGCATCCGTCATCCCAAATATCGACGTAAACATACCGGCCAGCCGCCAATTCCGCGTTGCCATCGCGCCAGGACTCGGCCAGCTCCAGATTCCGGGTGCGAACGGTGATGTGTCCGTTAGGCGGGGCGGCCTGAACGGCGTTCTCGAAGATTTTAACGAATGCCTGCTGCATTTTGGCTTCGTCGAAATTGACCGAAGCCAGCTGGCTTTCATATTCGGCGGACCAGACCAGCGATGGGGTGTTGGGCTGGAACAATTCAACCGTGCGGCGCAGCAGGCGGTTCAGATTGCCGGCCGTTACGATGCGGCTATCCTTGTCCTGCCGGCTGAAGGTGGCCAGATCGTTCGCAATTTCAGCGGCCTTTTCCGCGGACTTTTCGATCTCGACCAATGAACCGCGCCAGGCATGATCCGGTTCCGTCTTGTTTAACAGAAACGAGGTGTGCCCGAGAATGCTGGTCAAGGCGTTGTTAAAATCCAGAACCACCGACCGGATCATTTGCAACGCGCAATCGAGCTTTTGCTTTTGGGCCACACCCGAATCCACCGCCGTCGGGGCAAGGCCAGCCGGCGTCATCTTGGATGCCTCGATCGCGGCGGGTTTGGACTTAAACAATTGAAAAACGAAAAAACGCTGGCCGTCCCGAACCCACGAACAAACGTGGGTTTCGTGGGCTTCGCTGCCGCCCCCCTTCGCCAGATAGTGCAACGTGAACAGACTGGCCGGCGCGCGCTCGCATCGGGCAATGAAATGTTCCGACGTCATGCCGTTCTCCGGGGCCCACACCGAAGCGAGCAGCGTGGTGTCGCTTCCGACCGCCGGTCCGAGCCAATTCACGGCGGCCTGATTGGCCCGCCTGATCGTGGCCGTGTCGTCCACCAAGAGGGCGGGCCAGTCCGAATTCTCAAGTGCAAAGTCAATTTTCATGCCACCGACCGGATTACAACTGCGCTGCGGCATAGTCCAAACCGCCGCCGATCCAGGATTACTGCAATAAGATAAAGGCATTCACCCCAGGCTGTGCAACTGAATATTATTCCCATCCAACTTTTCTTCGGGCGCCATAGAGACCGACGAAAGCCCGGATCAGCTCCTGCGTCCGAGTTTTCGCACGAGCCGCGATGGCCAGCACTTCGGCATGTGACAAGGGTTGCCGATTCCGTCCGGCCGCCAGATTGGCAATCAGCGACACGGCCGCCATGGTTAGCCCCGCCTGCCGCCCCACCATCACTTCCGGAACCACGCTCATGCCCACGGCATCGGCGCCCAGACGCGCAAACGCCCGAATTTCGGCCGGGGTTTCATAACTGGGTCCCGACACAGCCAAATAAACCCCCGGCCCGGCTCGCAACCTCAATCCACGGGCCGCTTGGAGCAGCAGCCGGCTCAGGACGTCATCGTAGGCGCGGGTCAGATCCACAAACCGATCCATCCCCGGCGGCGCCGGCCCGCGCAACGGGTTGGTTCCCATGAGATTGATGTGGTCGCGAACCACCATGAGATCCCCCGCCTTGAATCGCCGGTTGATGCCGCCCACCGCGCTGGTAATCACCAGGTCTTGAATGCCGAAAGCCGCGGCCACCCGCACGAAAAACGTAGTCTGCTCCAGGGAATACCCCTCATAAAAATGAGCCCGTCCGCAGAAGGTTAAAACGGGGATGCCCTGGCATTTTGCGACCACCACCCGGCCGGCGTGACCGGCTACCGTCACGGGTGGAAATCCCGGCAATTGGTCGTACGGAATCTCGGTTTCCACCTCCCAGCCGGCCAAACAATCCTGAAAGCCACTCCCGAGCACCAAAGCCAGGGTGGGACGAAGCGAGGAACGTTGCTCCAGGATAGCGACGGCCTTTTTCAACGATCGAAGTCGAGTTAACGCCGGAGAAATTCCCCGGCTTTTCCGTTTGCCATCCATGGTTATTCGCTTTCGCCAATAATCTCGCGTTTTTTCCATTTCGTCCCGACTCGATTTATACTCCAATCCTATTAGGTTTCAAGGTCTTGTGCGATTAGATGAAGATTCGATTAAACCGCTCGAAAAAGGGTCCGCCAGCAATTTCACTTAAAATTTTTCTTCCTCTCTCCGGTCATCCTCATCATCCTTGCGGCATGGGCATGCGTCGTGTAGCGCGGGAACGTGCGGTTCAGTTTTTATTCCAGTACGACTTGAATCCTCCCGAGAATCTTCCGGAGGCGCTGGAGCGTTTTTGGGACACCCACCGGACCGCCGCCCTGGACAAAGGCAGAGCCATGTGGGGGGAAAAGGTGGTGCTGCCCCCCTTGACCGCCGAGGAAAGCACCGCCCAATTGTTCTCCGAAGGCCTGATCCGAGGCGTGCTGGAGCATCTTAAAGACATCGACGCCACCATCGTCCGATTTGCCAAGAATTGGGATCTCCACCGCATTGCCGTCGTGGACCGCAACGTGCTGCGGCTGGCCATTTACGAGATGCAACAGCGCCAGGATATCCCCCCCATCGTCAGCATCAACGAGGCCGTCGATATCGCCAAAAAATTCTCCACCGAAGACAGCGGCAAATTCGTTAACGGCATTCTGGATAAAATCAAAGGGGAATTACTGCGCCCGGCGCGCATCGTCGAGTAAAGCCCGGTGAAATTTGTCGATCTCCATCTCCATTCCCGCTGTTCCGATGGCACCTACGCTCCGGAGGAACTGGCGGCGTTGGCGCAGCGCTACGACTTATCAGCCGTGGCCTTGACAGATCACGATTCGCTGGAGGGATGTCCCCCGGCAGCCGCCGCCTGTCACGCGGCGGAGATTGAGTTTGTTACCGGCACCGAACTGACCGCCGAGCTGGACGGAAACGAAATCCATCTGCTGGGTTACTATTTGGACATGGACAACCTGGCGCTGCTCGAGGCCCTGGCCAAATTCCAAGCCGCCCGCCAAAACCGGATTCGGGAAATTGTCGCCCGGATCAACGATTTGGATATACCCCTGCAGTCGGAAACCGTCTTCACCCTCGCCAATTGCCGATCCCCCGGACGGCCGCATGTGGGACGCGCCCTGGTTCAAGAAGGATTCTGCGCCACCCAGGACGAAGCCTTCGATCGCTTCCTAAAAAAACATCGTCCCGCCTGGGTGCCCAAGTTCAAGATTTCTGCCTTGGACGCCATCGCGCTGATCCATCAAGCCGGCGGACTCGCCGTCATGGCCCATCCGGGGCTGAACCGAACGGATGAAGCCATCCCCAAACTGGTTCAGACCGGATTAGACGGGCTGGAGTGCTACCATTCCAAACATCCGCCGGGGACGGTCAGCCATTACCTGCATATGGCGCAACATTTCAATCTCCTCGTCACCGGCGGATCGGACTGCCACGGTGTGAGCAAAGGCAAGGCGACGATGGGCTCGGTTAAACTTCCATATATCTACATGGAACAGCTCCAAGCCCGACACCTCTGCGTCGGAATTCCTTACACACCAACCACTTGCATTTGATTATTCATGGGTCTGTTTCAAAAATTCAAAGAAGGTCTTAAAAAGACCCAGGTCAAACTGGCGCATGAGCTTAAACGCATCTTCACCGGTTCGCCCAAGCTGACTGGCTCGACGCTGGAAGAATTGGAAGCCGCCCTGCTCGGCGCCGATTTTGGCATGGCGGTAACGCTCCAAATTACAGCGGCCGTAAAAAAGGCCTATGAATCTCAGGGTGGCGCCGGACTGGATGTGTTTTCCATCGCTCGACAGGAAGTGGAAACCAGCCTGACCAACGCCCAGACGCCACTTCGCCAGTCTCCATCGGGCCTAATCGTGGCCTCTCTCGTCGGGGTCAATGGCACCGGGAAAACCACGACCTGTGCCAAGCTGGCTTACCATGTCCAGCAACAAGGGTACAAAGCGCTGCTGGCCGCCTGCGACACCTTCCGCGCCGCCGCCATCGAACAAATCAAACTTTGGGGAGAGAAACTGGAGATTCCCGTTATTGCCGGAGCCTATGGCGCCGACCCAGCCTCGGTCGCTCACGACGCCGTAACCGCAGCTCTGGCACGGCAGTCACATTATCTGTTTGTGGATACCGCCGGCCGGCTTCATACCAAACACAACCTCATGCAGGAATTGCAGAAATTGCATCGTGTCATGGGCAAACAATGCCCTGGGGCGCCCCACGAAACTCTGCTCGTGCTGGATGCCACCACCGGCATGAATGCCTTAACCCAGGCGCGTGAGTTTCATAAGGCGGTCCCTTTAACCGGTCTGGTCATTACCAAACTCGATGGCACCAGCAAAGGTGGCATGGTCGTGGCCATCCAAAAAGAACTGGGCCTGCCCATCAAATTTGTGGGCCTGGGCGAACAGGCTGATGACTTGCAACCCTTTGATGCCAAACAATACGCTTCGGC
>JADGRT010000172.1 GCA_017880715.1 Verrucomicrobiia bacterium
CGATCCGTCCACACCCGGCGTTGAAACGCCGGGCTATTTTCAAAAGTCCCTCCGGGACAAAAACAAGGCCTCCGGGCAGCACCTGCAGCTCAAATCCTAGTGGCATTGGACCTCCTGGTCTGCCGGTTCCTGGAGCTTTCTAGCTCCCAGGATTCCGACCCGGCGCGTCACCGGAATGCTGGACTTCGGAGCAGGCCGCAACCGGCAGGTCAGAAACCTGCCCCACAAGGTCTTGCCCTCATTCGGAGATGCGCCTGCCTCGTTTCGTAACAACTCCGATCCTATTGCATGTCCAGCGTCAATCGTACAGAATCGCGTCATGATCACTGCCACTAGGTCTGAATCATCGGATATCCATGCCGATTATCATCTCGGTTACATCTGGCTTATCTCCGTCGTGGCGGCGCTGGGAGGCCTGCTCTTCGGCTGGGACTGGGTGGTGATCGGCGGCGCCAAACCGTTTTTCGAGCCCTTTTTCAACCTTGCCGAAATCGCCCGCCAATGGGAGCACCATGCGCTGGCGCGGGCGGTGGGCTTGGTCACGCCCGAGGCCCTCAGCGGTTGGGCCAATAGTTGCGCCCTGCTCGGATGTCTGCTCGGTTCGCTGCTCGCTGGCGGCCTGAGTGACAAGTTTGGACGCAAGCGGCTGCTGATTTTCGCGGCGTTCTTGTTTGCGGTCTCATCGGTGTTGACCGGTTGGGCGGGCAGTTTCAACCTGTTTGTGGTCTGGCGCATCCTCGGCGGTGTGGCTATCGGCATGGCATCCAACCTGTCGCCACTGTACATTGCCGAAGTGGCGCCAGCTCATCTGCGCGGACGGCTGGTAACCTTGAACCAACTGACCATCGTGTGCGGCATTCTTGCCGCCCAGTTGCTCAATATGGTCATCGCCCAGAAGGTGGCCGAGGGGGCCACGGCGGAGGCGATCGCCCGGTCGTGGAACGGGCAGTACGGCTGGCGCTGGATGTTCACGGTGGTGGCCGCGCCGTCGCTGGTGTTCTTCGTTTCCGCATGGTTCGTTCCCGAAAGCCCGCGCTGGCTGGTCAAGAACGGCCAGGACAGCCTTGCCCGCCAGGTGCTCACCCGCATTGGCGGCCGGGTTTATGCCGACCGGGAAACCAGCAACATCAAGAACACCATCGCCGTGGAGGAGGTCGCGCGCGTGCGCCTGAGCGACTTGCTGGAGCCGCGCCTGTTGAAGATTCTGCTGATCGGCAGCGGCCTGGCGGTGCTGCAACAGTGGAGCGGCATCAATGTCCTGTTCAACTACGCCGAGAACATCTTCAAGAGCGCCGGATTCGGCGTGAACACGATCCTGATGTTCATCGTCATCACCGGCGTGGTCAACCTGGTCTTCACCTTCGTGGCGCTGGGCACGGTGGATAACTGGGGACGCCGCAGCCTGATGTTGTTTGGCTGCGCCGGCATCGCGGTGTCACACCTGCTCATCGGCTTGGCTTATCTGCTGAAACTCAAGGGACTGGTCGTGCTGGTCTTCTCGCTGGCCGCCATTGGCTGCTATAGCATGTCCCTGGCGCCGGTAACTTGGGTGCTGATCTCGGAAATCTTCCCCAATCGCATCCGCGGCACGGCCATTTCCGTGTCGGTGTCCGCGTTGTGGATTGCGTGCTTCATCCTGACCTACACTTTCCCCATCCTGGAACGCTCCATCGGTATGGGCAACACTTTCTGGATCTACTCGAGCATCTGTGCCGTCGGATTTGTCTTCATCCGGCTGTGGGTACCCGAAACCAAAGGCAAAACACTGGAGCAGATCGAGCATGAATTAGTCGGTTAACCCGCTTTCATTTAACCATGAAAACAACGATCCAAGGCAAATCCACTGCGGTCCAGGTGTTGACGGCTGTTCTCTTCTCCGCAACCTGGTTCTTGCACGCCGGCGAACCCCTATCGCTCGCCGGCGTCTGGCGGTTCCAACTCGATCGCGACGATGCCGGCGTCAACGCGCGCTGGTTCGAACGCGCGCTGATACAGAAAATTCAACTGCCCGGCTCCTTGTCGGCGCAGGGCATGGGTGACGAGGTAACGGTGGATACGCAATGGACCGGTGGGATCGTGGACCGCTCGTGGTTCACCGCGCCCGAATACGCAAAATACCGCCAACCGGGCAACGTCAAGGTGCCTTTCTGGCTCCAGCCGGATAAATATTACGTCGGCCCGGCGTGGTACCAACGCGACCTCAAGATTCCAGACGCTTGGCAGGACCGCCGCGTGGTGCTGGTGCTGGAGCGGCCGCATTGGGAAACACGCGTTTGGGTGGATGACCGGATGATGGGCTCCAACAATAGTCTCTCCACACCCCACGAGTACGATCTCGGCCGGCTGGCTCCGGGCAAACACCGGCTCACCCTTCGCCTCGATAACCGCCTGGTGATAGACGTGGGCCGGGATTCACACAGCGTCTCCGACCACACGCAGGGGAACTGGAATGGGGTCGTGGGGCGCATGGAACTACGCGCCACGCCGCTGGTGTGGATTGAGGATTTGCAGATTTATCCGCACACGGACGCGAACTCAGTCACGGTGAAGGGAAGGATTGGCAATTTATCGGGGAAAGAAGGGCAGGGGAGGGTTAAACTGGCAGGCGAGGCGCTGGATGGACTGGTGCGAGCCCGACAAGAAATCATGGCGGTTGCCTGGAACGTGGAGGGCGGTTCTTTTGAAGCCGAGTTTAACCTGGGCGACAAAGCCAGGTCTTGGGATGAATTCAATCCGAATCGCTATCGGCTGACAGCGACGATCGATAAAACGCCGGACTCCAAATCCGTTACTTTCGGTCTTAGGGAAATCTCCACCCAGGGCACGCAATTCCTCATTAATGGCCGGAAGACCTTTTTCCGCGGCACACTGGACTGCTGTATTTTCCCGAAAACCGGCCATCCCCCCATGGCGGTGGCCGAATGGAAACGCATCATCGGTGTGGCGAAGGCGCATGGATTGAATCTGATTCGTTTCCACTCGTGGTGCCCGCCGGAAGCGGCGTTTGTGGCGGCGGACGAGCTCGGTTTCTACTTTCATGTCGAGGTAGCCTCCTGGGCCAACTCATCCACCACGCTGGGCGACGGCAAACCGGTGGACCAATGGATCTACGACGAAACCGATCGCATCCTGAAAGCGTATGGCAACCATCCGTCGTTCGTGCTCCTGCCCTACGGCAATGAACCGGGCGGCCGCCAACACGCTGCCTATCTCGCCCAGTGGGTTAACCACTATAAAACGAAGGACTCGCGGCGGCTTTATAGCAGCGCCTCCGGCTGGCCGCAAATTCCCGAGAACCAGTTCCACGTCACCCCGGATCCGCGCATCCAGGCTTGGGGCGGCGGCCTGAAATCACGCATCAACGCCAAGGCGCCGGAAACCCGCGCCGACTACCGCGATTACATCCGAGCTCGTAGCGTGCCGGTCATCAGCCACGAGATCGGGCAGTGGTGCGTCTATCCCAATTTCGACGAGATCAAGAAATACACCGGCTACCTTAAACCGAAAAATTTCGAGATTTTCCGCGACACACTCGAGGCCCACCATTTGGGCGATCAGGCGAAGGAGTTCCTTTTCGCCTCGGGCAAACTCCAGACGCTCTGTTACAAGGAAGACATCGAGTCCGCGCTGCGCACTCCGGGCATGGGCGGTTTCGAATTGCTCGATCTGCACGATTTTCCAGGCCAGGGCACCGCGCTGGTCGGGGTGCTCGATCCGTTTTGGGAGGGCAAAGGCTACGTTACCGCCAAAGAGTACCGTCGCTTCTGCAACCAAACCGTCCCACTGGCCCGCCTGAGCAAGCGAGTGTTCACCACGGGCGAAAACCTCACCGCCGACCTCGAAGTGGCGCACTTCGGCTCCGCTCCCATGTCCAAGGCCGTGACGGTCTGGCAACTGGTCAACGATGCCGGCAAGCCCGTCGCGAGCGGCCGGCTGTCCGCGCAAACCATTCCTGTAGATAACGGCATCGCGCTGGGCAGCGTGAATATCGATCTAATAAACGTGCCGGCGCCAGCGCGCTACAAGTTCGTCGTGGGACTGGAAGGGACCCAATTCGAAAACGATTGGGACGTGTGGGTTTATCCGGCCAACGTGACGGCCCCAACGCCGCAAAGCGTAACCCTGGTCGAAGCGTTGAACGATCAAGCTCTCGCCACCCTCAACGCCGGCGGCAAAGTCTTGCTGGCGATTCCGCCAAAGCGTGTGAAAAACGCCAGCACCAACCAGGTTGTGCTCGGTTTTTCCAGCATTTTCTGGAACACGGCCTGGACCGGTCGTCAGCCTCCCACGACGCTGGGCATTCTCTGCGACCCGAAGCATCCGCTCTTTGCCGATTTCCCGACGGACAAGCATAGCAACTGGCAATGGTGGTATCTCGTGACCCAAGCAAGCGCGATGATTCTCGACGATCTGCCACCCCAGTTGCGGCCCACCGTGCAGGTTATTGACGACTGGGTTACCGCCCATCGGCTTGGCCTGGTCTTCGAAGCCAGGGTGGGGCAGGGAAAGCTGCTGGTCTGCAGCATCGACCTGCAGCGCGAGTTAGACGCCAACCCGGTCGTCCCGCAGTTCCGTCACAGCCTCCTGAGCTACATGGCCAGCGATCGGTTCAAGCCCTCGGTCGCCGTCACCGCCGAACAGGTGCGGAGCTTGATGTCGCCGTGATCCGCCTTACCCTCAGGTCGATGGTCGCGCCCTCTTGTCGGGGGTGGTACCGCCTTGCCAAAACGGACAACCGCCACAATAAACCATGGGACACTCCTTAAGTGTGGCCACATCTCTATCGCGTTTTCATCGAAAAAGGCGCGACAATATACGGTACGGCCGTACCGTATATTGTCGCGCCAAATCGACGCTGATAGAGAGATTCTATTGATTGTAAATAATACAATCATCTTTATATACTTATAGTTGTATGATACACACTATATTGGCTTTATTAACCAAAAGGGATGACAGGCATGTAATTTAATAATATTCGTTAAACCCTATGACATCACCCCGAGGCACAGCGAGGCAACGGCCGATGAACCGGCGACAGTTCGTTTCCACCGTCGGCATGGCGGCCGTGGTGGCACATGGCACGTTGCTGCCGACCATGGCGGCTGACCAAGTTGGGTCACCATCCCAGCGTTCGATCATGAAGGTGGGCACTCAGCAAGGACCGGTGACCGACGCGATGTTGCGGTTTTTCATGATCATGCCCGACCACATGCCCACTCATGCGGACGATCCCGAGAGCCTGCAAGTCTTTGCCTTTGGTTATGGGTACATCAAGGCGTTGATCCAATCGGTGGCTTAGAAAGAGCCCGGGCGGAGGCGGGAGGCTTTAAGACGGCTTTTGACCTATGAACGCAACAGGATAAAGTCCATTTTCGGAGGGGCGAGCTCCGGGAGCCCCATTATAAGTGGGCGTCGTGTAACTCCGCCCTCCGAATGGGTGGTTTCGCTCTTGCTAGGGCTCATGAGAGCAGTCATGCTCCGGCGCGCTTGAACCCCGATGAGATCCAACGCACCCCGGTGCCGGAACGGCGAACACCGTTTCCGCGTGTGTTCTGGGTGGCCAACCTGATTGAAGTGCTGGAGCGTTTCGCGTATTACGGCATTTATTTTGGGTTTGGCATTTACATGACCCAACTGGGTTATTCGCGCGATCAACTAGGGATGGTGCAAAGCTTCTTTCTGTTGTTGTCCTACGCGATCCCAATAATCTCGGGAACTTTCGCCGACCGGTTTGGATTCAAGAAGGTCTTGTTGATTTCTTGTCTGGCTTATCTGCCGTCGATTCTGTTGCTCATGTTTACCAAGTCCTTTTCCGGAATTGCCCTGACCATGTTGAGCATTGGACTGGCCGCGGGAATTTTCAAGCCGCTGATAGCAGGAACGGTGCGGGTTACCACGGATCTAACCAATAAAACCCTCGGGTTCGGCATCTTTTATGCCATGGTGAATGTGGGGGGATCTTTTGGCCCGATCGTGGCCGGCAAGCTGCGGGCTATATCCTGGAATTACGCCTTTCTGGCCGCCGCGGTGGCTATTGGCGTCATGCTGGTGATCACCTGGTTTTTCTACGAAGAACCGCCGCGCCGCCTCGAAGGCGAAACCCTGGCCCAGAAGTTCCGGGACATCAAGACCACCCTGGCCGATGTGAAGTTTTCGTCGTTCCTGGTTTTGCTGGGCCTCTTTTTCTGGCTGCCGTTTTGGGCGTTCTTCAATTTATGCGCCCTTTACGTGGACAGCAACCTCGATACGGCGCGGCTCTATCTCGATCTGCGAAACGTGTTTGGTCAGGGATTTGCCGATATCTTCTCTCAGACGGGACCGGATGGAGTCAGACGCGTCCTGGGCGAGACGATCTCGCACACCGGCTACATTATCATGTGCCTGCAACTGGCCGTGTCGGGTGTGTTCCAGAAACTGCGTCCGATCCCGTCGTTTCTAATCGGCTTGGTGGTGGCGGCGGCCGGCTTGGTCACTCTCGGCGCGGCCCGGGCTGGCAGCGGTCCCTCCTGGGTGTTTCTGGGCATTTTCCTCTTTGCCGTTGGCGAGATGATTACTTCGCCCCGCATTCAGGAGTACATCACCTGGATCGCACCCAAAGAAAAAGCGGGGCTCTACATGGGCTCGAACTTTCTCGCAGTGATGATTGGCGGATTCACCAGCGGATTCATCTATACGACC
>JADGRT010000173.1 GCA_017880715.1 Verrucomicrobiia bacterium
TCCTAAGTTGTACCGATCCCCGCTTCATCCAGACCAAGACCAGACTAATATCGGAAGGTGAAACCCCGGAAATCCGCGAGGCTTGGCCGAGGGTAGAAGGCCGGATTTTCGCCAATTTCTGTCTCGCCTCCATCCTCAAACTCGGCACCTGATGGTAATCGATGTCGTCTGGAATCCTTTTATCCTCCATGGACCTGAACTTAGCCACCTCGGCTTCCTGCCGTTCGATGTAACCAGCGTACTTGATGACAATCTCGACTTGCTGAGCAACGTCCGGATCCAAAGATGTCAAACCGCCAGCCAGATTCGCATAAGACACTTCGGGACGGCGTAGCATTTGGGCCAATGAGCCCGTACTGGTATGGGTCGATTCCAACCGCCGTAACTCCTCCTCAATGGCCTTGCGCTTGGCCAGAAAGCAGCGGTGGTGACGCTCCGGCAGCAAACCGACCTCATAGCCAAGGTCGCAAAGGCGGAGATCGGCGTTATCCTGCCTCAGTAACAGTCGATACTCTGCGCGTGAGGTGAACATACGATACGGCTCAACCGTTCCCTTGGTCACCAGATCGTCGATGAGAACGCCTATATAGGCTTGATCACGACGCAACACGATGGGATCCTTGTCACGTAACCGCATGGCAGAGTTAATGCCGGCCATCAAACCCTGGGCCGCTGCTTCTTCGTATCCGGAAGTGCCATTGATTTGGCCAGCCAGGAAAAGATTTCGACAAGCCTTGGTTTCAAGCGATGGGTAAAGCTGCGTCGGAAAGACAAAATCGTACTCGACCGCGTAAGCAGGCCGCATGATTTCTGCCCGCTCGCATCCAATGATCGTCCGAACCATTTGAACCTGAACCTCGTAAGGCAACGAAGTGGAAAATCCGTTGACGTAGATTTCTTCGGTTGCGATGCCCTCCGGTTCAAGAAACAACTGCTGGCGCTGCTTCTCCGGGAACTTAACGATCTTATCTTCGATCGAAGGACAATAGCGCGGCCCCACCCCTTCAATCACCCCGGAATACAAGGGTGATTTGTCTAAATTAGCCCGAATAACCTCAGCGGTTTCCTTGGTGGTGTATGTAATGTAACAAGGGATTTGTCCGTTCAAGCGGTCGAGAATGGATCCAGGGGGATACTTTCCTTCGGATTGGCCAACCTTGCCCGGATGCAAACCCGAATGTTCCACGTGGAACAAATCGTCTTTCCAATAGGTGAAGTAGGGTACAGGTTCGTCTCCACCCTGAGGTTCCATCTGGCTGTAATCGATGGTTCTTCGGTTCAATCTCGGTGGGGTTCCTGTCTTTAACCGCCCTAATTCCAGACCCAATTCCTTAAGCGAATCGGAAAGATGCATGGCCGCCGATTCTCCAGCCCTTCCGCCCTGGATCTTATTAAGTCCAATGTGCATCAATCCACGCAGAAAGGTTCCGGTGGTGACAACGACAACCCGACTTTGGAATTGAATGCCCAGGCTCGTTTCAACTCCACAAGCTTGTCCGTCCCGATGTAGGATTCGCGCAACAACCTCCTGCTTTAAATCCAGGTTGGCTTGTCGTTCGCAAATCCACTTCAATCTGAATTGAAAGGCCTTCTTGTCACACTGGGCCCGTGGCGCCCTTACCGAAGGCCCCTTCTTGGTGTTCAACATCCGGAATTGCAGGCCGGTCATGTCCGTTGCCTTGCCCATCTCGCCACCCAAGGCATCTATTTCTCTGACCAAATGTCCCTTGGCCAATCCTCCCACAGCGGGATTACACGACATCTGCCCAAGCGTGTCGAGGTTCATAGTCAGTAGCAACGTTTGAAACCCCATCCTAGCGGTTGCTAAAGCCGCCTCAACCCCGGCATGCCCCGCGCCCACCACGACCACATCGTACTGTTTACCCAAACAAACATGCTGATCAAACACCATGCGTTAATGTCCCAGACTACTTCAACACCATCTGATAGGAGGCATTGAATGGCGTAACGCCGCCTACTTTGCGAATGCCATGGTCTGGATTGGCAGCTAGATGTTCGCAAATCTTAAAAATGGCCTCAATCACCTCTTCAGCCTCAATCTCTTCCGCAATTTGTATCAAGCTCGACGGTTTGTCCTTGGATTTCTCCAGGTACTGCAAGATCTTGGATTGCAGCCGCAACACGTCTTCAGCTCCTTTCTTGCCGGCTTCAACCCCGGGCTGATGATAGGCGTTGACGCGAATCAAGGAAGCATACAATCCGACCGCGCGTTCGTAGAGGGCGATAAGAACGCCGATGCTGTAAGGACTGATATCCTTAATCGTCAAGGTAATGGATTCACGCCCCTTGTCATACAGCGCCTGACGTGTGCCGAGCATGAAACTGTTCAAATAATCGCCAGATGTCACATCGGGCTCAACGAAAGTCTGAGGTGACTTCTTATCTCGTAGAACTTCGATAAAGGTTACAAAAAAGTTGTTCAATCCTTCTCTAAGTTGTTGAACATAAGCATGTTGATCGGTTGATCCCTTGTTCCCATACACCGCTATGCCTTGTTTCACCACGGCATGATTCAAATCCAGTTCCTTCCCAAGCGACTCCATGATGAGTTGTTGAAGATACTTCGAAAAAAGTTCAAGCCGGTCTTTATACGGCAAAATTACCATGTCTTTGTGGCCTTTACCGTTACCGACATAGTACCACATCAGGGCTAACTGGGCGGATGGATTAACTTTAACGTTCTCGTGGCGTGTTACCTCGTCGCAAGCCTTGGCCCCGGCAAGTATTTCGTCGACTTTAATCCCCTTTAAGGCCGCCGGTAATAAGCCCACCACCGAGGTGACGCTCGTCCGGCCACCCACCCAATCCCACATCGGGAACCGCTTGATCCAGCCTTCCTTTTCAGCCAATTGATCAAGCTGGCTTTTGGCTTGGGTTATGGCCACGGCATGCGCTTCGAATTTAAGCTTCTGGCCCTCGTAGGCAGCCTTCGCTTCGAGCATCCCGTTGCGAGTTTCCTGGGTGCCCCCCGACTTTGAAATCACCAGGCACAACGTTTGTCCCAGCTCGCCCTCAATTTGACCCAGGGTGTTGTCCATTCCGTCGGGATCCGTGTTATCGAAGAAAAACAGCTTCAGCTTGTCCGCTCGCGAATCACCCAGGGCATGCGACAAAAACTGCGGCCCCAAAGCCGAACCGCCAATGCCAATCACCAGGACGTTCTTGAACGGTCCCTTCGCACCCTTGACTTTGCCTTCATGCACCGCCGCCGCAAACGCTTTTAACTCCGACAACGTCCCTTCAATCTCCTTTTTGATGCCGGCGTTGGGCGCCAACGCCGGATTTCTCAACCAATAGTGCCCTACCATCCGATTCTCGTCCGGATTGGCAATGGCACCCTTTTCCAGTGCCAGCATGGCCAGAAAAGCCTTGTGTATGCGCGGCTCCTTGGCCGCCATAAAAGTGTCCGGAAAATCCATCCGGCTTAAGTCCACCGCCAGACCTAAAATGGGAAACTCGGTGTAATGAGAGCGAAAACGTTGCCAGAGAATTTCGTTCGTATATTTCATGGGATCACCTTAGCGAAGAAACTGCCGCAGGGGAACAGGAATTTCTGGCCGAACTTGGCTTGGTGGCCGTTGGTTCGAGCCGAAGTTTGCCCGCTATGCCTCAGCCAGGTGAAAAATCCGCGCTACCTGCTCAGCCGTGACGTTCTTACTCCCTTCCGTCCACACCAGGTAATCCGCCCGCGCCAGCTTTTTCTCCATGGGCCATTGGGCGCCGACGCGCTGCTGGATTTCCTTCCGGCTCCAACCCCGCGCCAACAGCCGCTGTCCCTGCGTGGCGCTGGTGCAGGCCACACAAAGGGTTCGATCCAGCTCCGTTTCGGCGCCGGTCTCGAACAGCAAAGGAATCACTACCACGCCCAACCGAATTCCTGCCGCCCGCCACCGTTCGGCCTGCGCCCGCCAAACCTCCCGAATTCGAGGATGCAAAATCGATTCGAGCATCCGGCGCGCTTCCGGATCGCCGAAAACTCGTTGCGCCATCAGGTCCCGGCGCAGCCGGCCCTGGCCATCGATCATGTCAGGCCCGAACCGCTCGCGGATTTCGGCCAACGCCGGCTGTCCGGGCTCGACCACCTGACGAGCAATCAGATCGGTATCCGTCACCGGAACGTTATGAGCCGCCAGCATTTCCGCCACGGCGGATTTGCCGGTGCCGATGCCACCTGTGATTCCGTAAAGCAACACGACGTTAGGGTCCGGTGTTTAATTCTAACCAAAGATATTTGAAATTTAAACCACGGATTACACGGATTTACACGGATCAAAACGGGTTTTGTTGACCTTCATTATCCGTGTTTATCCGCGTGGTCCGGGGAACGGTGACTGCGGTGGGAGCAGGAGGATAGGGGCGCGCGAAATACTCCTGGGAATAACCCCAAGACCGTTGGCTCCGTCAGGATGGCAAGGCGATCTTGGAGGAGCGCTCTTGCCATCCTGACCCAGAGCTGTAGAGGTTACTTTTTCTTGGCGGCGGCTTTCTTAGCGACCGGTTTCTTAGCTGCGACTTTTTTCTTAGCAGGCACGATTCTTCACCCCCTTCCGCTTCTGGATTGGCTGAAATGTGTTCATGGAACACTCTTTCTTTAATCAAAAATTTTGACGCTGACTAGATATTTCTGATCGAAACCGCGTTTTCTTGCGCGCGACCGCGAGCCTTGCCAGGCAAGAAGCGTCCAGGGTAAGGTGAGTGATATGGCTGGTGACGCCCAACTCACACCGATGATGGCGCAGTATCGGCGCATCAAGACGGAGATCCCCGCGGACGCCTTGCTGCTGTTCCGCCTGGGCGATTTTTACGAGATGTTTTTTGACGATGCCAAGACCGGCGCGCAACTGCTGAACGTGGCGCTGACCCACCGCGGTGTCGTTCCCATGTGCGGCATTCCCCACCACGCCGCTCACGGTTATATCGCCCGCATTCTCAAGGCCGGCCGCAAGGTCGCCATTTGCGACCAGATGGAAGACGCGCGCCCCGGCCAGCTTGTCAAACGCGAAGTCACCCAGATTCTCAGCCCCGGCACGCACTTCGACGAACGCCTGCTGCGCGCCGATCGCAATAATTTTCTGGCCGCCGTTCATGCGCTCGGCAACCGGTTCGGTCTCGCCATCGTGGATCTCACCACCGGCGATTTCCGCGCCACCGAGATCGATGGCGATCCCGCGCTGCTGACCGAGTTGGAACGTCTGCGGCCCGCCGAAATTGTCATTCCCGGCGAAGCCGCCCGCCTGCGCGCTCTGGTCCAGCCGATGTTTCCGGCCGTGACCGGCTATGATGACTGGGTGTTTGCGCCGGAGACCGCGCAGTTCACCGTGCGCGACCATTTCAAGGTGGCGTCGCTGGATGGCTTCGGCCTGCGCGACCATGCCGCGGCCATCGGCGCCGCCGGCGCCGTGCTGCATTATCTGGCGCAGCACCTGCGCCGCGATGTGTCGCATCTGACCCGCCTGTCGTTTTATCAATGCGCCGATTTCCTCGTCCTCGATGCCATCTCGCTGCGCAACCTGGAAATTCTGGAACCGCTGCATCGCGATGCGCCGGCGCCGGCCACCTTGTACGGCGCGCTGCATCGCACGGTGACGCCGATGGGCGCGCGCCGCCTCCGCGAATGGCTGTCGCAGCCCCTGGCCTCGACGGCTGCCATTCGCCGGCGGCAGGAGGCCGTTCAGGTTTGGATCGACCATGCGACCGCGCTCGACTCCTTTCGCCAACAACTGGCCGGGGTGCGCGACCTGGAACGCACCATCACCCGCTTGAGCGTCGGCTCGGGCAACGCGCGCGATCTGCTGGCACTGAAGCAGGCGCTGGAACAAATCCCGGCGCTCAAGAAACTCCTGAGCGATCTGGCCCCGCTGGCGCCTGACGGCATTTTCAAGGATGACGCCGATACCATCGCCGTAGGCATGCCCCCGGCGACACCCGATGCGACCGCCGCGGCGGCTGGAACGTGCGCGCCACCGCCGTTGCTGGCCGAGTTGCAGTCGCAGCTCATCGAATTGCCCGCTCTGCTGGAGCTGATCGGCCGCGCCATCCTCGACGAGCCGCCGCTCGCCCTCAAGGAAGGCGGCCTGATTCGCGATGGTTACGACGGCGCCCTGGACGAATTGCGCCAGGCCTCGCGCGGCGGCAAGGATTGGATCGCCCGGCTCCAGCAACAGGAAATCGAACGCACGGGCATTGCCTCGCTTAAAATCCGGTTCAATTCCGTTTTCGGTTACTACATTGAAGTCACCAAGGCCAATCTCGACAAGGTCCCGCCGCATTATCACCGCAAGCAAACCATTGCCAACGGCGAACGGTACATCACGCCCGAGCTGAAGGAAATGGAGGGCAAAATCCTCGGCGCCGAGGAGCGCAGCGTGAAACTCGAATACGAACTGTTTCAGCAGGTGCGCGAAACGGTATTGGCGGAACTGCGACCGATTCAGCAGACCGCGCAGGCGCTGGCGCAACTCGACGTGCTGGCCGGCTTCGCCGAAACCGCGCGGCTTTACCGGTACTGCCGGCCCGACGTGCGCGAAGAAGGCGTTATCTGTATCCGCGATGGACGCCACCCCGTGCTGGACCAGGTTTCCGGGGACGAGCGGTTTGTGCCCAACGACGCCGAGCTGAACTCGGCCCAGCAGCAGATCATGCT
>JADGRT010000174.1 GCA_017880715.1 Verrucomicrobiia bacterium
ATCGCCGACTTCCAGTCGGCAGGCTGTCCTCATCGCCCGGCGCCTGCGGATTGGAAATCCGCGATACAGCAGACTGGAAGTCTGCGCTACAGGCTCGGCGCTGGTCTTTGGACTCTTCATTCGTGAGGCTTTATGAAATGGAGTGCTAAAACCTTCCCCGGAAATGGCAAGATGGCAGGGTTCTCCAGGCCATCTCTTTTAGCGGGAAACCTTGGGAATCCAATTAAATCTGCGAATAGGCTTTGCTTTCTTCCTGCTCAGCGCCGAGCGAGGTGATTTCCTGGAGCCGCGCCGCCACGGCCTCGACCACTTCATCCGGCGTGGAAGTGCCGGCGGTGAAACCCACCGTTTGAGCGCCGGCAAACCAGTCCCAACCTAAATCGTCAGCCTCCTGGATCTGATAAACGCGCGGACAATGCTGCTGACAGGCGGCAGTCAACTCGCGCGTGTTGTTGCTCTGCCGGCCGCCGGCCACGACCATCACCTCCACCCGTTGCGCCAGCTCGATGGCGGCCGCTTGACGCTGCTTGGTTGGCAGACATACGGTGTCAATGAAGCGAACCTCGGAAGCCGGGAAACGCTTTTGCAGAAGCGATACCAGATGCCGCACGTGGTCGATGGGCTGGGTCGTTTGGGCCACCACTCCGAAGCGCGGGCGCGGCGGCAAAGCTGCCACTTCGGACTCCGTCAGAATCACGTCATATTCGGCCAAATCTTCCGTGAGGCCGCGAACCTCGACGTGATCGCGCTTGCCAATAATGATGGGATAATAGCCCTGCTGAACCAGTGTTGCGGCCGAACGATGCACCAGGCGAACCAGCGGACAGGTGGCTTCCAACACCTGGAATCCCCGTTCGAGGGCCTGGTTGATGGTCCGTTCGGAAGCCCCGTGAGCCGTGATCATGAGGGTGGACGTGCGCACGTGGGCCAGTTGGTTTTCCATCCGGATGCCCTGATCTCGCAGGCGGGCCAGCACGGTTTCATTGTGCGCCAGATCGCCCAGCACCGTGAGCGCTTCGCGCTGCGCCTGCTGCTGGGCAAAACGAATTGCGTCGCGCACCCCGAAACACATGCCCAAATGTTCGGCTCGTAATATTTTCATAGGCTTTGCAGTACAAAGTTAAAGACCGGCCGGAGCGGCGGGTCGTTCAAAATGGAGATTATTTCCGGGGTTTGTTCTGCTGCACGATTTGCTCGAGCAGGTCGAGGTAGTGCGTAAAGGCCTTCCGGCCCTCGGGCGTCAGGGCATAGGTGGTTTGCGGCCGGCCGTATTGATAGGATTTAGTCACGGACACATGCCCGGCTTCCTGCAGGGTGCGCACATGCACACTTAGGTTGCCATCGGTCATTTTCAGAGTGTCGCGCATTTCGGTAAACGACAATTGCGGCGCGGCGGCCAGCAACGAAAGGATCGTGAGCCGCCCCTTTTCGTGAATGACGCGATCGAGTTGAAGAAAGGGTTCCGGATTCACGCTCGCTATTGCCTTCGTTCCGTCACATACAGGTAAATCCCGTAGGCCAAATGCAGGCCGCCAAACGCGCCGCCCATCGCCCCATGAGCCAGCCGCAAGGGCGGCACTCCATCAAGACAGGTTAAGACGCCGGCCAAGCTGCAGCCCGCAAGGACAAACAGCCACCCCAGTAATTTGATGCCCCGCGGCATGAAAAAACCCGCCGCGTGCAAGGCGCACCCGTACCATACCATCCACGCCGCCGGCAGCCACCATGCCTGCAGGGGATCTCGCCACGAGGGCGCCACCAGCAACAGCACCGACAGCAAACCCGCCAGCATCGCCGGCAGCATGGCTTGCATCACCCGTCGCATCGGCGGCGACCAGAACGGTTCGGCAGCTTTCAGCGCTTGACGCCGCACCATGAGCATGGCCAGACAAAACCCGACCACGCTCACCAGCAGCCAGAAAACCCCAAACGCCCGGCTGGAATTCAAGCCCCAAATCCAACCGATCGATCCCGCCAGAATTCCCAGGATGCCCATCATCAACGCCACCGGCGCCAGCGCCCGACGATAAATGGCGGTGCGCTCCATCAGTGTCCGAATCACCTGCAAATGCTCCGCCGCCCAGTTGGATTCCATGCCGCGAACTTTATACTGCAAAGCCAGCGCGTCAAGCGCGATTTAACGAGCGGATTAAACGCGGGCGCATACCACCTTTATTGGGGCGCGGACATTCCTGTCCGCTTCGGTGTAACCGGAACGAAGAAGCGGACAAGAATGTCCGCGCTCCAAAAGGGCACAGGCCACCGGTGTTCGACAAAGTTGAGATGCGCCCGTTAAACGTTCATTTTGGCCGCCACCTGGGTGACATCCTTGTCGCCACGGCCGGATAGGTTCACGATGATCAACTGGTCCGGGTTCAGGCTGGGCGCTCGCCGGATGACCTCGGCAATGGCGTGCGCGGATTCCAGCGCGGGAATGATGCCCTCCAACCGGGCCAATTGCATGAAAGCAGCCAGGGCTTGGTCGTCGGTGGCATAGGTGTAGTCCACCCGGCCTCGATCGCGCAACCAGGCGTGTTCGGGCCCGACCGCGGCATAATCCAGCCCGGCGGACACGCTGTGGGTAAGTTGGATCTGACCGTGTTCATCCTGGAGGAGATATGACTTGGCGCCCTGGAGCACGCCCAGGGAACCGCCCTGAAAACGCGCGGCATGCCGGTTGGGAACAATGCCCTCGCCGCCCGCCTCCACGCCGACCATGCGCACGGCGGCGTCCTCGAGGAATGGATAAAACAAGCCGATGGCATTCGAGCCGCCGCCCACGCAGGCCACGAGCCAATCGGGCAGCCGTCCCTCCTGGTCCTGAATCTGTCGCCGGGCCTCATCGCCGATAATTCGCTGAAAATTTCGCACCATGAGCGGATAGGGATGCGCCCCGTAAGTGGTCCCGAGGATGTAATGCGTGGTGCGCACGTGGGTGACCCAATCGCGCATGGCCTCATTGACGGCTTCTTTGAGGGTTTTCTGGCCGGCATGAACGGGCACGACTTCCGCCCCCAGCATCTTCATGCGATAGACGTTGAGCGCCTGGCGGTCGCAATCCACCGCGCCCATGTAAATCACGCATTTGAACCCGAACATGGCGGCGACGGTCGCGGTGGCCACGCCGTGCTGGCCGGCGCCGGTTTCGGCGATGACGCGGGTCTTGCCCATGCGGCGGGCCAGCAGGATCTGGCCGATGGCGTTGTTTATTTTGTGGGCGCCGGTGTGGAGCAGATCCTCGCGCTTGAGATAAATCTTGGCGCCGCCTAATGCGCGGGTCAGGCGCTCGGCGAAATAGAGCGGTGTCGGCCGGCCGCAGAATTCACGGAGATAATAGTGAAATTCCTTCTGAAAGGCCGGGTCCTGTTGCGCGCGAACATACTCCGCCTCCAATTCCTGGAGGGGATGCATCAACGTCTCCGGAACATAACGCCCGCCATAGGGACCGAAGTGCCCTTGGGCGTCAGGTAAATTCGAACTGGCAACCTGGCTCATAATTCAATTCCCGGTTCATGACTGGTTGGGCCGCCTGGGATACGGGGATTGACCCCACCATGGCAAACGGGCCTTGCCCAGCTCCATATGGATCGTTGCATAAGTTCCCGCATTTCGGAGGGGCGAGCTCTGGGAGCCCCACTTCACCCCTATGGGGTTTGGGATTTCCCGATGCGCGCGCTTCCGCCCAACCGATGGATCAAGCCCCGGCCGGACTGAACGCCATCTCCTCCACTTTGGCGTGGAGTTGGAGGAAATCCAGGACCTTGCTGGAAACGATTTGTTCCTGGATTTCCGCGATGCCGTTGTGCTCCTGGAGCTGCCGCACCAGTTTTTCGGGCTTGATTTGCTGTTGTTCGGCCAGGATCAGAATGCGCTGGGTGATCTCCTCCTTGGAGGCGCTAATGCCTTCCTTCTCGGCAATCCGGCCCAGGACAAACGCCGCCTTGACGCGTTCCTTGGCGTTATTGTTGGCAAAGGCGTAGATCTCGTCCTTTTTCTCGTTGATGATTTCCTTGGCCACGCCGCGATCCTGGTTCTGCCGCACCATGTCATAAACCACGTTGCGAGTCTCCGAGGTCACCACCGATTCGGGCAAATCGCACGTGATTTTGGACAGCAGCGCTGCTACCAATTGATTGCGAGTCTCGCCTCGCTGCTTGTATTTCAATTCGTTGTCCAGGTCGCGGCGCACGCCGGCGCGCAGTTTGTCCCCATTGTCCGCCCCCAATGCCTTGGCCAGCTCGTCGTCCAAGGCGGGTATCGCCCGTTCCTTGACCTGGAGCACTTCGACCTCGAACACGCCCTTTTTGCCGGCCAACTGGGCCTCCACAAAATCGGCCGGGAAATCCACAGTGATCGCGCGGCGCTCGGCGGCCTTGGCTCCCACAAGTTGCTCGGTGAATCCCGGGATGAAGGAATCCTTCTCGACATGGAGCCAGTAATTCTTTTGTTCGGTCAGCCCTTTGGCGGTGGTCGCCAGCTCGCTGATCGGCTTGCCCTCGCAGGATCCGGTGTAATTAACCACCGCGAAATCGCCGGTCTGGACCGGCCGATCCACGTCCTTAAAGACCGCCCGCTGCTCGCGCAACAGATTCAGGGCGCGCTCGACATCGGCCTCGGTAACCGCTTGGACCGCCAGGCGCACCGTGAGCCCCTGGTATTCCGGCAGCTCAAATTCCGGCGCGGTTTCCAGCGTCGCGGCGAATTGCAGCGCCTGGCCGCGCCCGAATTGAATCTCCTCGATGTCCGGATAGCCGATCACATGGAGTTTCTGCTCCTTGAGGGCGTCGCGGTAGGCCTCGCCGATCAATTGCTTCTTCGCCTCTTCCTCGATTTTCTTGGCGTAGGTCTTGATCACCAAATGACGCGGCACCTTGCCCGGCCGAAAGCCCGGCAAGCTGACCTGTCGCTGCACGTCCGTGGTGGTTTTTTCGAACGCGGCATCCACCGCCTGCGTATCCACTTCCACCCGCATCAACTTTTTGCAGGGCGCCAAATTCTCAACTGTTACATTCACTCGTGATCCTTTCGCCAAACCGTGCGACCCGTCGCTCTTCGGACCGGTCCAGTGACACGGCGAGCCAAGAAAACTATGGGGCAGGATCGAACCCGTCAAGCCTCCTGAAATGTTTTCGGCAAAACTGGGCATTGCCAAACCCGCCCGGAAATGCGAGAAAAGCCCCATGAACACCCGCCCGCACCCGCGTCGAGATTTTATCCGTCGTTCGGCCATTATGGGTCTGGCCGCCGCGGCCATGCAACCGCCGACCTGGCTCTGGGGACAAAGCGAAACCCGTCAACTGCCCCGGCAAGGCATTCCAGAACTGATGCCCCGCCCCCTGCGCCTGGGCGGGCCGGCGTTTTCCAAAAGCGAAGATCCCGAGGAAATGGCCCTGGCCCATCGCCAACTGGGCTACCGGGCCGCTTATTGCCCCAATGTCTCCCTCAATGATCCGGGCCGGATCAAGGCCGTAGCCGATGCCTTTGCCAAACACGATGTCGTCCTCGCCGAAGTCGGGCGCTGGTGCAATCTGCTCGATCCCGACGCCGATAAACGCCGCCAGAACCTGGCAACCGTCACCGAGGGTCTCGCGCTGGCCGATGCCCTGGGCGCCCGTTGCTGCGTCGATATCGCCGGCTCGTTTAATCCCACGGTCTGGTACGGACCGCATCCGGAAAACCTCTCCCCTAAATTCTTCGAGGCCGCGGTTGAAAACGCGCGGAAAATCATCGATGCGGTCAAACCCAAACGCGCCAAGCTCGCCTATGAAATGATGGGCTGGGCAATCCCAGACAGCCCGGATAGCTACCTGAAACTCATCCAGGCGGTGGATCGCGAGGCCTTTGCGGTGCACCTGGACGTCTGCAACCTGGTGAATTCGCCCGAGAAATTCTACCATAACACCGAGTTGATCAACGAAAGCTTCGACAAGTTAGGCCGTTGGATTGTCAGTTGCCACGCCAAGGATCTGACGTGGGACATTGAAATGAATGTGCATTTCCGCGAGGTGCGGCCTGGCACCGGCTCGATCGATTATGCCACCTACCTGCGACGACTGGCGCAACTGCCCAGTCCGCCCCCGCTCATGCTCGAGCACCTCTCCAAGCCCGAGGAATACGACCAGGCCCGGCAGCACATCCTGGACACCGGCAAAAAAGCAGGCCTGACCTTCGGCTGAGAAGGGACGGACGGCTTTTGACGATCCTCGGGGCGCGTCTCCCGGAGTCGCAACGGAAGGTCGGTGAAACAGCGCAAGCGATTGAGCTGCGCCAGGCGGGTGAAAACTGCATTTTGGCCGACATTGCGGGCAATGTCAGCGATTCGCTGGATCAAGTTCTTCGCTGGGTGTCCTGGTGGAATTCGACCATCGAACTGCCCAACCTTCTGACAGGTGATGATCTGCTCATTCGGCTCAACTCCGACTACAATCTGGCTGGAATATCTGCGCAGGACCTCAAGGCGGCGGTGGCAGCCTGGCAGGCTGGCCAATAGACGTCTTGACACCGTCCGGCTTCGGTTCACCATGCCGCATCATGACCCAGAATGAAAAGGAATTAGCTCCAACCGTCATCAACCTTAAAGAGCGATTCCCCATCAGAAATGCAACGGCATGGCTGCGTTTAAGAACTGCCTGCGCCGTGAGGCTGCTGCCGTTGCTGCTG
>JADGRT010000175.1 GCA_017880715.1 Verrucomicrobiia bacterium
AAGCGGGTTTAAGGAGCCGCGCATTGATCCGCGGCTCCTAACAGCGCGGTTAAACAATCCACCTTTTGTAGGAGGCGAGGTAACGAGACTCAAATTTCTTCGGAAAGGAAGGTTTATTTAGAGACTCCTCACGTCGTCTCCTACTTTATTAACGGGCTCCTAAGCCGTCTGGATGTCGTCCTCGGCTTGGGGGCGGGTGACCTCGGACAGGTGCTGGCTTTCGCGCCAAAACAGATAAACTACACCGCCCACCAGGCTCCACAGGAGGAATCCGGCGTAAGCCAACAACGAAAGGGCCAGGGCCTTCGTGGCATCGACATGAATAGCTGGAACGGCCAGTAATAGCACGTAAAGATGTTCGCGGACGCCCAAGCCGCTGGGAGTGATGGGCAAAGCGGAGGCGCAAATGATCATCAGGACAACCCAAGGAAAAACCAGCAACGGGATTTTCAGATGAAGACCCCAGGCCAAGGCGGTCAACTGAAGGACGCAGGCTAAATTCAAGGCGGTGGACAATGCCAGGGTGCTGCTGAGGAATCCGCGGGCATGTCCAAAGCGCCGGCATGCCTCCAGCGAGCGTTCGAGCGTTTCGCCTTTGGGCAGCCGGCGCAACCAGTCCCGGGCGCCGGGCCAACGTCGCGAAACACCCCCCCAAAAAGCCAGGGCGACAAAGCCGCCACAGACCAGCATCATGCTAAAGACCAGCAGAGCCAAGGCCGTGTAACTGGAATAGTCGATGATGAAACGGTAGTTGGGTATCATCAGCAGGCAGGCCAGGGCCAACATCGAAAACAGCCCAATCAAACGGTCCACGAGTACGGTCACAACGGCCTCGGTCTTGCGGTGGTGTGTTTCCCGGGCCGCGTAATACGCCTTGAGCAGGTCGCCACCGGTGGATCCGAGGAGGAACGCGTTGAAAAATTGGGCCACCAGCGAGATTCCCAGGGTGCGGCTCACCGATAAATCCAGGCCTTGGACGCGCAGAATCCGGCGCCACCGAACGGCGCCCAGCAGAACCGTCGAGCCCATGAAGAGGAGGGAGACGGCAAAGGCGGTGGGGTCCACGAGGTGGAGGGTGTTCCAAAGTTCTTGCGGTCCGTGGGACCACGCTACCCGCCATTGGTCAGAATGCGAGAGGGTTTCCCAGGTTTTCCCCTGTCGCTGCCAGGCCCGTTGGCCTTCGTTGAGAAAAATCCGGTGAAAAACCCAGACCAGGAGCAGGCAGCAGACAGCGATTCGCCATCCGATCCGCCAGAACTTCCGTGCGGTGCTCACAGGTCGCCCCAGACCGACTTCAAGTGCGTGAACCCCTTTTGCACATCCTCGACCGGCACGTGCGGGCTGAGTTCGAGCACTTTGATGTGCTCGGGTTTCACCCAGGGTTTAAGGGCCTTAAAATCGATCATCCCCGTGCCGGGCGGACAATGATCGCGGCCGGGGAGCTGGACATCATGGACGTGGAAACCGAGCAGCCGGTCGGCCATGGATTCCAGGTGCATCGCGTGGTTGATGAATCCGAGGTTTTCCTTGATTTGGGCATGGCCCGTGTCGTGCCAGTAGCCGACGGTAGTGGGACTGAATTCCTTGAGGAAAAACGAGAGATCGCTCTCCGGCGGGACTTCTTCAATGCGTTCGCGGTTCTCGATGCCCAGTTTGAGACCGCGCGAGGCAGCCTGTTCGACCAGGCGCATCACCCCGTCGTGGGCCAGTTGCACGTATCGCTCCTTTTTCTGCTCCTGTTTTTCGGCGGCTTCCAGGCAGAGCTTTTCGTATTTCGGTGTTCCCTTCAGCCCAGCTTCGAGCAGGGCGAGCAGGCGATCCGTGTACTCCTTCATGTCGATGCTGCCGCAATGGAGGACGACGATCCCGGCACGGGCGCGCACGGCGGTTTCGAGCGTTTTCAGGCTATAACGATAGGCACTCTCCCGCTCTCGGGGGTCGGGGGAAGTGAACTGGAAAATGTTAGGGGCGGCATGCGTGACGCCGATGGGCAGGGGGCAGAAATTGTGCAGGGAACTGATCTTGATTTCCCCCGCGTCGACGGCTTCAAAGACGCCGGGCAGCAGACTTATGCGGATGCCGTGACTGAGTTCGGCATGGTCGAAGCCCAGCTCGCGGATTTCGCGAAGCATGGCCCGGCCGTCAGTATGGCGGCTGGAGTTCCAACACGTGGACAAGGCATACATAACAACAAAAAGGCCGAGTGCAGCCCACCGGCGCAACCGTACTCGGCCTTCTGAAAGGCGAATGATTATAAATCCGCGTACCGGGCAGTCAGCATGGCTGAAAACCGCGCGACCTTCATTTTCCGACGGCGGCGTTCACTCGGTTTTTCATAATACCGATGGCCGCGAACTTCTTTCAAAGTTCCTTCGCGATCCACTTTCTTCTTCAGTCGGCGCAGCACTTTTTCGAGCGATTCGCCTTTTTTAATTCGTATCTCGGTCAAGTAATTTCACTCCTCTCTTAGACCTTAACCTGACGCGCCTCTTGCGAGCCGCCTCAGTCCTCCGGTCGGGCAAGCAGAATAATTTTATCGCCCCATCCCTGTCAACCGGCAAAACGGCTATTTTTTGCCGCCCGAAAACCCCCGGCTTGCTTTCCACCTCCTGGGGCGACATATTCGAGGTCATGGACGCGCCCAAAAATCCGGTGACTCTGACGGCCGATCAGGTGGCAGAACTCCGTCGAAAGCTGGCGGATATGCGCCATAATGTGAACAATGCTCTCTCCTTGGTGACCGCCGTGGTGGAGGTTGGCCAGCGAAAGCCGGAAATGACACCACGTTTGCTGTCGACGCTAGCGGAACAACCTCAGAAAATTGCGGATGAAGTGCGCAATTTTTCCAACGAGCTGGAAGCCGCCTTGGGGGCGCCGCCGCCCCGGTTGTGAGCTAACTTTCCCCGATTTAGGCGATTCTAAGCCCATGGAAAAAACCGACGCAGAGCTCGTGGCGGCCGTGCGGCAGGGGGACTTGGCGGGCTTTGAGACGTTGGTAGCGCGTTATCAGCCGCGGGTCTTTGCCACGGCGCGCCGTTACGCCCGCCGGGAGAGCGAGGTGGAGGACATTGTTCAGGAGGCGTTTATCAAGGCGTACCAGAAGCTCGACAGTTTTCGTGGCGAGGCCCCTTTTGAACACTGGTTGATGCGGCTGACGGTGCGCACCTGTTACGACGCTTTACGGGCGCACCAACGGAATCGGGAGTTTTCCTACACTGATTTATCCCCGGCCGAAAGTGACTGGCTGGAGCGTTTTTCCGCCGATCCCGAGGCGGCCAGCGAGAACGCCGCCGCCGCGCGGGAATTGGTGCAACGAGTGCTGGAAGAGTTGCCGCCGGCGGCGCGTTTGATTATCAACCTGTTGGAAATTGAGGAACGGTCGGTAAAGGAAATTGCGCTGCTCACCGGCTGGTCGGTGCCGCTGGTGAAAGTGCGGGCTTTTCGCGCCCGGGCCATGATGCGGAAGTGTCTGGCCAAAATGCTTAAGGAAAAGAATCTGTAACCGGACGGAAACCGACAACGTCTGTTGGAATAGGAAGGATTATGAATTTGGAAAACCTGCAACACAAACTGATTCTGGCAGCCCGGGCGCATCCTCCCGAGGATTCGGTGCCTTACGCTTTTGAACAGCGTATTATGGCGCGATTGACCGAGTATCGGGCCGACCGGTGGTTGACGTGGTCCCGCCTTTTATGGCGGGCGGTCGCGCCTTGTCTTGGAATCATGGCGCTGGTCAGCGTTTTAAGTCTAACCTTCGAAAGCAGCCTGGGGGATAGCGAGGTGCTGGCCAACGATCTCGATAATACCGTATTAGCCGCGGTGGCTAATCCCGGAGATGCTTGGTGAACGCCTGGAAAGCCATTTTTGCGGCCCTGGTTATTTTTTGCGCTGGTATGGTCACGGGTGGCGTCGCTGGCAAATTCTTGAAGCGGCAGCCGGTCCAACTCCGCCTCCCGGCCGGCGTAACCGTCGGTCCCGGCTGGATGCAACGCATGGAGTACGTCAAACGCGCGGAACGGCAATTGGATTTGACGCCCGCCCAGCGCGAACGCATGGAGCAAATCGTGCGGGAGAGCCAGGAGCGCATGAAACAGCTTTGGGAACCCATTGCGCCGCATGCTCGGGAGGAGGCACGGCGGGTTCGTGAGCGTATCCTGGCCGAATTGAATCCCGAACAGGCCAAGAAATTCGAACAGCTTAGCAAGCCGCGCTCCCGTACCAAGGAGGAAGCTGCCCGCGAAAACCAACGCAAACGCGAACGGCGCGATCTCCAGCGGCACGAGGGAGCCACCAACCCACCGGCTTCGGCGCTTTCCACCAACCGCTAACAGCCCGTTAATAAAGTAGGAGACGACGTGAGGAGTCTCTAAATTAATCCGTGTTTCCGAAGAAATTTGAGCCTCGTTACCTCGACTCCTACCAAAAATATTTTTAAACGCGCTGCCAAGGCGCCGGCTCACCATTCCGCCAGCGGCGACAGTTTAAACGCCGGCTGTGATGCGGTATTTCCCTCCCGCACGGGCACCAGTTGCACGGCCAGTCGGGTGTCGGTCACTCCGCTCAGGTGGATGGCTAGTTTGCGTATGCCGTTGTTTTTATTCTGCATGGTGGGATGCGGCGACGATGGCAGGGGTTGAGCGTCCATGACAGTGAAGCTCGCGCCCTTCGGCGATAGGATGCTTGCCCGCATCCGCTTCCCGCCCAGCGTCAACGTCGCGACCGAGCCGTCTCCCTCCACGTCAGCCTTGGCCACCGTGTGCAAAAACCACCAGACTTCGGCCGCTTTGGCCGTCTGAATTTCGTCCTGCACCAGGATCTGCTGGCGGTTCAGCACGGCCATACCGCGCTGCACTTTGCGAGCGTGCCGCGCGTAAGCCGGGGTGAGGTCGGTGATCGCAAAGGCCCGGTCGGGTTTCGATTCGAAACGGGCAATAGTGGCCGCCGCCGATGGATCCTGGTCCACCCCGGCATCCGGATTGATCACCAGGGTGTTGTGTCCTTCCGCGCGCAGGCGGTAGTAAGTCCAGCGTTGCGGACCGAAATAACCCGGCAGGTTGTAGTTGTCCGAGCCTAAATCCACCGCCCAGCGCACTCCCAGCGCATCGAGCACAAAACTGCCCAGATCCAGATTGCTGTGATTGGCCTGGTTGTCGCCGGACTTGAATCCCACAAAGAGGGCGTTGCGATCGTCCCAGGCGCTGCGGAACATGGCCACCTCGGCGTTTCGAAAATACTTGTCCAGCGGCAGCGCTGCCAGGTCCGGCTTGCCGCCGCTGCCATCGTCCCAGAGCAAATCCAGCGGTTGCGGGCTCGCCAGTGGACGCTGGTAGGCGGCGTAGGCGGGGCGATGGAACTGCCGTGCCATCCAAAACATTTGGGGCGCGCGAATGATGCCGCTGCCGGCGTCGGCGTAGTTGAAGCTGGTTCCCATGGGCCCGCTGGCGTAGATCGGAAACATGCCGGCTTCGGCAAAACCCGGCATCTGCGACAGGCCATAATCGGTCCCGAGCGCGGTTTGCAGGGCCGCCAGAATCACCACGTTGTACGTCGTGGCATAGTTCCAATACCCGGGGCCTTCGTTCCAGGCGCCGTCGGGCGCGAAATAGGCCATGGGTAGTTGCAGAGATTTGAGGGCATAGTTCAGAAAAGTGCCGGCTAGTTCCGGTTCTTCGTCGCCAATGGCCAGCGCTCCCATGCCTATTCCGCCGTTGCAGACCTGGTTCCAATTGTGATGCGCCTTGGCCCACCAGCGGTCTTCCTTATGAACCTGCAGGGCCAGTTTGATCCCCTTTTCCACCATCGCGGCGCGCAAGACCGCGCGCTGGAACGGCGTCCAGGCAGCATGAAACCAATCATAGCCAAGCGCAAAAGCATGCGTCATTTCGGCGGTGTCCAGAAAATGGCGCGGGTTCCAATCCTTGAAATTCGCGGCGGCATCCAGCTCCTGCCAGGCGCGGTCGGCATAGCGCTTGTCGCCATCGAGTTGATAGAGCAATCCCAGCGTCTGGATGCGTTGCACCACCTGGCGGCTGGTGGCAAGCAGGCGCAAGCCATCCGGAATTTCGTATTTCGAGGGGGTAGCCTTCAGGATGATTTCCGCCTGCCGGCGCAATTCATCCCGCCATTGCCTAAGTCGCGCATCCGATTTCACCCGTTCCCTAAGCTGCGCAAAGTCCGCCGCCGTGGCCAGCAGGCGCGGATGTTCCGGCTTGAGCCGCGCGATAATCTCCGGACCCGGTGGAATCGGAACCGCTGGGTTATTTTTCGCTTCGGCGCCTTCGGCCGCCAAGCCGGCCAGCAGCCAGATAAGCAAACTGACGTCCCTAATTCGCGCAACGTTCATAAGCAGATGGTTTAAGTGATCTGCTAATAGACGTCGAGGACATTTCATTCAGGGTACTCCAATGCCAGCCGCATCCCTCCGTTTCGTCCTCGTCCTCGTCCTTCGTCCCTCGTCCTCGTCCTCGAATGTTCAAAATCACAGATCGAGGACGAGGGACGAAGGACGAGGACGAGGACGAAATCCGTCAAGACAATCGGGCGACCGTGGGATGGGCGAAGGTTGCTGGTGATCGTGAAAAAAAGGCATTCGCCTGACCAAGGGCTTCTTCCAGGGACGGAGCATTCGACACC
>JADGRT010000176.1 GCA_017880715.1 Verrucomicrobiia bacterium
GAAATTCGCCTGGGCGAGCCAGACCAACGCGCACGAGGTGGCTCATATCTTGCGCAATGACGAACGATTAGTTGATTTGGGGCGCTTTCTTTTCGCCTTGAAAACCTGGGGTGTCAATGAACGGGACCACATCAAGGATCTGATTCCGCTGGCGCTCCGGCAGGTGGGGCATCCCATGACCGCCACCGAGATCCTCAAGGAAATTCGCCGCAAACGGTCCGTGGGCCGCGCCACCATCTCCGCCGTGATTCGGCACCATGAAGGCGTTAAAGATTACGGCTTCGGCTATTACGGCTTGAAATCCTGGGGTGAAATCAGCAAGAACTTCTATGTTGACCATCCCCTGCTGGTGCGCCGGATCATTCTCCGGACCGATCCGCCGTTGAACTTCGGCAAATTGTGTCAAATGCTCAAGATTCCCGCCAAAGGCAAACTGGCTGACCGCTTATGGCTGACCATCAAATCGCTCCGCCGGGTTAAACTGGAGCCCGAAACCCAGAGCCCCGCCGCCTTGATCATCCACAAGACCTGGAAACAGGACGAATAATCGGGGCCATTCGTTGGGTGCGGCCGTAAACGCCGCCCCTTCAGAAACCAAAAGAGCCGCCGCGGGGCGGCCCTTTTGGTTTTTCCCGAGCCGGCGGCCTAGGAACCGTATTCCTATTTTTCAAGGCAGGCTTTCGCCGCGCGCCGGCAACAGCAACCGGTACCACTCGTCGCGCGAAAGTTCAATTTCATCCGCTTGGACCGCCTCCCGGATGCGGTCTGGGTTCGTGCTTCCCACAATAGGCACCAACCGGGCGGGATGCCTTAAAAGCCAGGCCAATGCCACCACGGTGCATGACACCCCGCGTTCCCCGGCGATCTCCTCCAGCACCCGCAGCAACGGATTCAGCCGGTCGCGCCGAGAATCCTGAGTTCCGGTCTTCCAACCGCCGCCTAAAAGACCCCCCGCCAGCGGACTCCAGACCAGCGGGGTCAGATTCTCCGCCAGGCACTGGTCCAACGTGCCGTCATTGAGACAATCCAGGCGCGCCAGGCTGATTTCCACCTGGTTGACCGCCAGGCGCATCGGGCAGGCCTTTTGCAGCGCTGTTACCTGCGAGGGGCGAAAATTGCTGACGCCAAACTCCCGCACTTTGCCGGCCTTTCGCAATTGGGTGAATGCCCGGGCAATCTCCGCCGGATCCATCAAAAAGTCCGGCCGGTGCAACTGGTAAAGATCGATCGTCTCGATTCCGATTCGCTTAAGCGATTTTTCACAGGACGCGACCATATATTCGGCGGAAAAATCATAGCGGTGAGGGGACTTGGGCTGCGGATCGCCCGCCCAGCGAATGCCGCACTTGGTGGCAATCACCACCCGTTCCCGCATGCCGGGCGTCTCGCGGAGCGCCTGGCCCAGGATCGTTTCCGCCACGCCATTGCAATAGATGTCCGCATTGTCGAACAAGGTGTAGCCGGCTTCGTAGGCGCTGATCACCGCCCGCCGCCCGTGGGCCATGCCTTCGGGCGTGACCTCGGCGGGCACCCAGGTGCCGGCCAGACGCCAGCAGCCGTACGCCAGCCGGGTGGTTTTGAGTGAGCTGGCGCCAATAGGAATTGTCTTCATGATAACGGTGTTAAAAACTAAACTCAACCGTGCCAGGATGCAAAGGGATTCCCAAAAAAGTCGTTACCGGAAAAATTTTGCGTAAACCTGCCGTATCTCCTGCCGCCACGCCGTCACCGACTTTAGGAACGAGCTGGCGTCCGCAAAGCCACAACGCACCGCCACGCGGTATTGCGCCGCGGGATCCGTCGGCAGCACCGATTCGCCGGCCACGCTCCAGCGGCGCAGGATGCCTTCCAATCGCTGAAGACGTCCGTAGTTTTCGATCAGTATCGCAGCCTCAGAACAAGGCAATGCCTGCTCGTTTTGCGCCCGCCGCAAAGCCCTCAAGGTGTTCGGTTCCTGCCAGCCGTGAGCCAAACACAGGGTTTGGGCGATGAACTCCACGTCCATGAGCCCGCCCGCGCCCGTTTTGAAAGCCAGCGCCTGCTGGCCGGCAGGGGTGCGTTCCTTCTCGATGCGCTGACGCATTCGAGCGATTTCCGCCCGCCATGACGGCACCAACGCCGCCAGGGGCAGATTGGGCTTGCTGAAATCGGTCAGAGTTTGCGCCAGGCTCCCGAAACGGCGCCCCACAGATTCGTCACCCGCCACCCAACGGGCGCGCGTCAGCGTCTGGATTTCCCACAACATCGCCCGCTGGCGATAATAATCCTCGTATGCCCCGATCGTGTTCACCAGCAAGCCTTTCGCGCCATCCGGCCGGAGGCGAGCATCGGTTTTATAGACCTGTCCCAGCTCGGTCTTGGCGGAAAGCAGTTCCATGACTTCGACAGCCAGGCGCTGCACTCTGGGCAAGTCCGCGGTCAGGTTGTCCGCCACAAAAACCAAGTCTAGATCCGACCCGTACGTCAACTCCGCGCCCCCCAGCTTGCCCAACCCAATAATGGCAAATGGCGCCCGGGACAGCGTGTTTTTACGCAGTGTCACCGCCAGCGCGTACTGCAAACAGGCATCCGCCAAAGCCGTAAGCTCCGCCAGGTTATCGTCAAAATCCGATAGCCCGAGAATGTCCCGCAACCCGATGCGCATTAATTCGGTCTGGTGATAACGCCGCACCCATTGCCGTTGGTCCTCGTCCTGCAAACCGTATCGGAGATCTTTGAGGGTTTCGACGGCATTCTTGGTGCGCCGCAACTGGCCGCTCTGTTCCAGCCCGTCCACGAGGTCAGGCGTACGGATGGCGGTTTCCGCCAGGAACTCCGAACGATCGAACAACAGCACCAGCAGTTCGAACAATGAGGAATTGCTCGCCCAGGCCTCGAAAAGCATCGACCGCGCACCGTAGGCCACGACAAAACTATCCAGTCGCGCCACCACCCGGTCCGGATCGGATAACACCCGCGGTGGGATTCGAGAGTTGGATCCCGTCATGGCCTCGCCGGCCGTTGGGGCCTCTGCGGTTGCCTTTTTTGCAGCCGGCTTTGCCTGCTGGGACCGCCGGGGTTTGCCTCCTGGGCTCCCATTTCCTGACTTCCGGTTTCCATCCTTTCCAGCTTCCGTCTTCAGTCTCGAGTCGCCCGCCTTTTGCGGACATAGGGCCAGCAAACGAGGCAACAACTGCCAGGCCAATTCCACCGTGTGCGAAGAGACGTGAACATAACCCGGCCCATGCACGAGCGAAGTCAGCACCCGCAGCGCCTGCGCTGGATCGCGGAACGAATGCGCCGCCAGCAAGGGTGTCCATTCCGCCTCCAGGCCGTCAAAGCGGGCCGGCAAGTCGGAGGCTGGGGCTGGGGTTTCGATCTTGAGCAGCTTTTCATAGACCCGCCGCACGTTGCCGGTCTGGCGGCGCAATTCGGCTTCGAAACCTGCCAGCGTTTTGGCTCCCATCAGCGCCGCCAGCCGAGTTCTCGCTTTTTTATCGGTGGGAATGGTGTGCGTCTGTAAATTGGCCTCCATCTGCAGGCGGTGCTCGACGTCGCGTAAAAAACGGTAGGCCAACTTAAGGTCATTGGATTCGGCCGGCGCCATCAGGTTGTACTGGGACAGCTTTTCGAGCCCTGGCAGGGTTTGAGCGCCCTGCAGAAACGGCAGGCGCCCCGCGTGCAGCAACTGCAGCGTCTGGACGGTAAACTCAATTTCCCGAATGCCGCCGCGCCCGAGCTTGACATTGCGTTCGATCTCTCCGGCCTTCACGACCTCGGTTTCGATCCGCTGTTTCATGGCGGCTACTTCGCGGAAAATGCGTTCTCCCAGCATCCGCGGGTAACGGAATGTCTGGATCATTTCCAGGAACTCGGCCGCCAGTTCCTCGTCGCCCGCCACGCGCCGGGCTTTGATCAGCATCATCCGCTCCCAGATCTGCCCCCATTGGGCATAGTAGTTTTCATAACTGTCCACCGAGCGCGCCAGCGGACCGGCATTGCCCTCCGGCCGCAATCGCAAGTCGATCCGGAACAAGGCGCCCTCGGAAGTCAGCCGCCCCACCTCGGAAATGATCGCCTCGGCCAGGCGCGTGAAGAATTGATGATTGCTCAGGCCCCGGCCGCCAGCTTCTCCTTTTGTGGGCGCCTTCTTGAATACGCTCCCTTCCTCGGCATAGACGAAGATCACATCGATGTCGGAACTGTAATTCAATTCCTGGCCACCCAGTTTGCCGAGCCCCATCACACAGAAACCGGTGGGCCGCCAGATGCCATCGGGTCCTTGGTGATACGGCGTGCCCAGCCGTTCTTTCAAGGGTTGCCAGCACAAGCGGTGCACGGCCTCGAGGCAGGCGTCGGCCACGTTCGATATTTCGCGGATAATATCCTCCAACCCCGCCAACCGTCCCAGGTCGCGCACCGCAATCCGCAGCATTTCGCGTTGCTTGAATTGGCGCAGGCGTCCAAAGGCAGCGGCATAATCCCTGGCTTGCAGACACGGCTCCAGCCATTGCGCGATTTCCCGATGTAATCCCGATGCGTGCCGTGGCTGCCGCAAGGCCGCCGCATTCAGCCATTCCCCGGTCAGCCAATCGGGATGCGCCGCCAGCATGTCGGTGAGCGCCGCCGAACCGCTGAACAGAGCCGCCAACAGTCGCGCCGTCTCCGGTTCGGCGTGGTCGAGCCAGGCCTTTGCCGGCGTCTCCTCGAAACGTGCCAGGGCGTTCTTCGCCCGGGCCGGGTCCGCGCATTGTTCGATGGCCGGCTGCCAATCCACATTCTGCATCAGCCGATTTAACAACAAACTCGCCACCCAGGAAAACAAAAACCATCACCGGGCTTGCGATCAGCCCGGATGTCTGATAAATCGTCGAAAACGCTTTTATTAATATGAACCGACGATTCTTTTTGAAACGCGCCGCGCTGACCGCCGGCGCCTTATCGACTGTCCAGTTTTTTCCCGGCCTTAACCTGTTCGCGGCCGATGCGGGCAAAAAGTTAAATTGCGCCCTGATCGGCTGCGGTGGACGAGGCATGACGCATTTAAACGCCATCGTTTCGGCGAAACAGAATCTGGTGGCCATCGTGGATCCGCACGAAATCAAGCATGCCTCCGTGAAGAAAACGCTTCAAAACAAAAAGGTGGATGCCAGCAAGCTTGAGGCCTTCACTGATTATCGAACGATGTTCGACAAGGTGGGCAAGCAGTTGGATGCGGTGTTCATCGCCACGCCCAATCACCAACACGCGCTGCCGGCCATGATCGCCATGCAACTGGGCACGGCCGTTTACTGCGAAAAACCCGTGTCCCACGACATCGGCGAGGCCCGCCGCCTGCGCGAAATGGCCCGCCAATACAAGGTCACCACCCAGATGGGCAACCAGGGGCATTGCATGAACGGTTATCGCACCCTGTGCGAGTATGTTTGGGGCGGCGTCATCGGCAAAATCACCGAAACGCATAGCTGGACAAACCGCGCCAACGGCGGCA
This sequence comes from Verrucomicrobiia bacterium, assembly GCA_017880715.1. Taxonomy (GTDB): domain Bacteria; phylum Verrucomicrobiota; class Verrucomicrobiia; order Limisphaerales; family UBA1319; genus JADGRT01. The sequence goes on from JADGRT010000176.1 coordinate 5,471, forward strand.
TCGGTCCTCGCCCTCCCGTCGAGAAACCGCCCGAGGGCATGCATTGGGACAACTGGATCGGACCCGCGCCCTATCGCGATTTTCATTCCGACATCCATCCGCACGAATGGCACGGCTGGTATGACTTCGGCAATGGTTCCATCGGTAACATGGGTTGTCACGTGCTCGACGGCGTGTTCTGGGCGCTCAAAATAGAACACCCCACCAGCATCCAGGCCGAGGAGGTACGGGGCGGCAGCGACGAACGCTACCCTACCGGCAGCCGCATCCGCTGGGATGTTCCAGCTCGCGGCGATATGCCTCCCGTCAAGGTCTATTGGTATGAGGGCCTAAACAAAATCACGAAGGATAAGCCGCAAGGATCCATTCGGGCCGCCGTCGGAAGTGCGCGCAACTTCCCGCCTCTCATAGCGGAATTATCGCAGAAATTCCCCGAAGAGGATCTGACCGCCGGAGATAGCGGCACGCTGTACGTGGGGGACAAAGGCATTATCTGGACCGGCACCTACGGAGAGGGAATGCACCTGGTTCCAACTTCGAAAAAGAATGAAATCACCCCACCGGCCAAGACCCTGCCGCGCCCCAAGGACGTCTTCACCGATTTCATCGATGCCTGCCTTGCGGGCAAGACGGAGACGGCGGCCAGCTTCGAGTATGGCACCCGTTTGACCGAGTTTTCCATTCTCGGCAACCTGGCCCAAAAGGCGGGCGAAGGGAAAAAGATCGAATGGGACGGGCCGAACATGAAGATCACCAACATGCCCGAGCTCAACGCCTGGGTAAAACGCGAATACCGCAAGGGTTGGCAGGCCTAAGCCTGGCATTTCACGGCAAAAACTGGAGCGCCAGCATTCCTGGAGCGCGGACGCCATCGTCCGCGAGTTTGTCTCGTTTTACTTCGCGCGGATGAGGGCATCCCCCTGTTTTTCGACTGCGGCGCGGGCTTTCCTTGCTGCGCTCCTTACCATGGAATGCCGTGCATCGTAAAAAGTGAGTTCCACCCGCCCCGTTCGAGCGCATCTCCGAATGAGGGCTTTCCAACGTGGGGCGGACCTCCTGGTCCAATGCCACTAGGATTTCAACGCCGTCATCCCGGAGGGATGGCTGAAAATAGCCCAGCGTTTCAACGCTGGGACCGTGGCCTGGGGGTGCCAAGTC
>JADGRT010000177.1 GCA_017880715.1 Verrucomicrobiia bacterium
CGACTGCCCGAAACGCCGCAAGTGTTAGCTGATTCCAATACCGTGGAAATCGAGGCTAGGCCGCCATCGCAACCGGATAGCAGACACCATCGCCCGCTGGAGGCAAGGGGGCGCCGGTAGTGCTATGGAAAAAATCGGAATCCATCGTCCACGCAATGTGGATTGGAAGCGGGCGGCGGGATTGCTTTACGGCGATTGGGGCACCAGCAAGGCATACGTTATCGGCCTGGCTTTTGCGGCGGCGGCCTTTTCTTCACTTTGCCAACCTGACGGGCGTCATGAAACTCGACAAAGGCGCCACGCTGGACAAGCCGTCGGTGGCGGAGACGGCGCGCTGGGCGATTTGGCCGGTGGCGATCGAGGTGGTGCTGGGAACCACCCTCCTGGGGTGGGCCATGCTGTCGATGCCCCACTCGATGGCATCGGCCTTGCACGACCGGCAGAGTGACATGGTGCGGTTTCTGGCGGAACATTACGGGACCCTCACGCTCGGGCCCACCCTGGGTAGCCTGTTCGGCGCGGTTACGGGCGCCGTGATTGGCTTGCTGCTGTTGAGCGCGGTGAATACGGCCCTATCCGCGCTGATTCTGGGAGCGACTCATCGCCGCATGTTGGTGGGCATTCTGAAAGGCGACGTGGTCACCGAAGTGGCCCGTCATCTGCCCGAGAATATCCAGTTGCTGATACACGGGTAGGCGGCCGGCTTTCGTAATTTTCCAAGTTTCGGTTGCCAAGCTCGGCATCTGGACTATCTTTTCCATATGGATTGGCAGGATTTTGTTTCGTTTTTTATGGTGGCGATGACCGCCGGCTGGTTTTTGCTGGGGAAAAAGCTGCGCGCGCGGCGTCCGATCCTGAACCGGTTGAGCGACTGCGGTTGCAGCTTTTCCAGCCCCGATGCGACGGGTCCATCCATTCGGTTTCATGCCAAAAAGGGCGAGCCGCGACAAATAATGTTGATATATAAATAACCTGCCGCCCTTGATCCCGTCCCACTTGTGATATACTTTCGCTTTGTTCTATGGCCATGAGACAAGCAAGCACCGCGTCGTATTACGAGAAACGCATGTCCGTTTCCAAAGGGCGGGAGGCTTCCTGCGAGACCTACTGGGTTCCCAATACGGATGTCTATAGGGCCGAAAGCGGCTTGGTCATCAAGGTGGAGCTGGCTGGCATTCGACGGGAGGATTTGGAACTGAGCGCCGAAGATCAGCGTCTGACCATCAGCGGTTACCGGTCGGATTGCTGCCGTTCCGCCCACGCGAAGTGCGAATTTCTCGTCATGGAAATCAACTACGGCCATTTCGAAAGCATCATTCAAGTGCGGGAAGGTTACGACCTGACCGGCGCGCGGGCCGCTTATCAGAATGGTTTCCTGCGAATCGACGTGCCGGCGCGGAATCATCCCCGATCCAAACTCCACACCGTCCCCATCGAGAACGACGAGGCGTAATCTCCGCGGGGGACTATCTTCTAGCGAAGCAACGCATGACGCAGGCTGCCTGAATCGCCTGCGGTCAACATCACCCATCCAATTTTGCAGGAGCAGCCTATGAAAACGGCGAACCGGCCGGTCCGAAATGTGTCTCATCCGCTCACCACCGCAAGTCTGGTTGCGGGGTTGTTCCTGACGCCCACCTTGGCGCCAACGCTTCGGGGCGGGGACAACTTGTCCCCAGAAAAGCCATGTTCATACGCGGACCTGGGCCCAGACTGTGCCCGCCCCGACGGCATAATCCCCCAGCTTTCGACTCGCTACCGGCTGCCGGTCCCGTTGTGCTTTGAACCAAACCAGGGACCGGCGCCCGGCGCCGTTGGTTTCATCTCGCGCCTTGGCCACCAGGTCTTGCGGCTGGAGCCCGCTGGCCTGTCCGTGAACTGGCCGGAACAATCGCCGGGGGCCGCCCTGCGCATCCGTTTTCTGGAAAGCAATCCGGAAACGGTTCTGGAAGGAATGGATTCCCTGCCGGGCCACATTAATTACTTGACTTCTGAAAATCAATCTCAATGGCGCACCCAAGTTCCCCTCTTCGCCAAAGTCCAATGTCGCGGTGTTTATCCCGGCATCGATCTGGTTTATTATGGCCGGCAACAGCAGCTCGAATACGACTGGATCCTCGCTCCCGGCGCCGATCCGCGAAAGATCCAACTGGCTCTCGACGGCGTGGTGGATGCCACCGTGGATTCGCAAGGCAATCTGGTATTGAACACGGCCGGCGGAACCTTGATTCAGCGCAAGCCGGTCGCCTATCAGATTCTTCAGGGACGGCGGCGCGACCTCGAAGGCCGCTATGTGCTGAGCGCTCCCGGCGAAGCGCGGCCATCCGCCATTCCCCATTACCAGGTGGGCTTCCAAGTGGCCGCCTACGATCGTTCCCAGCCGCTGATCATCGATCCTGTCATCTCGCTGGCCACCTGTTTGGGCGGCGACGGACCCGACCAGGCTTACAGCGTGGCCACGGACGCGGCGGGCAATATCTACGTTGCCGGTCAAACTGCCTCCGCTAATTTTCCGGTCACCCATGGACTGTCGCTCAAGCCATCCGGCAATTTCGACGTGTTCGTGACCAAGCTTACGTCCGCCGGGGAACTCGTGTTTTCCACTTATCTGGGTGGCAGCGGTAATGACCGCGGTTACCACCTGGCCTTGGACAACGCGGGGAGTTGCATCATTGTGGGCGTCACCACCTCGACCAATTTTCCCGTTCAAGCGGCGGTGCAACCCAAGTTCGGCGGAGGCGACCGCGATGGTTTTATCGCGAAACTGTCCGCCGATGGATCCGCGCTGGTTTATGCCACGTACCTGGGCGGCAGCGGCAGCGACGATCTGACGGATGTGGCGGTGGATCGTGACGGCAATGCCTATGTGGCCGGCGACTCGGCCTCGGCGGACTTCCCGGTAGTAGCCGCCCTGCAAAGCGAAAACCATGGCGACTTCGATGCGGTGGTGGCCAAACTCAGCCCGCAAGGGAACCTGGTGTACTGCACTTATCTGGGAGGCAGCGGTTTCTATGACAGCGCGATCAGCATTGCCGTGGATGGCGAAGGCAGCGCCCTGGTGACGGGCTACACCTCTTCCGCCGATTTCCCGGCCGTCAAACCGCTGCAAGTGGCCAACCGGGGCGGCTATGATGCCTTTATCGCCAAAATCCACCCCCGTGGCACTCATCTGCTTTTCTCCACTTGGCTCGGCGGCAGTAAAGACGATTACGGCCGCAGCATCGCTCTGGATGGAGCCGGAAATATTTATGTCGCGGGCGACACCTTCTCGACCAATTTTCCCACGGTGAAACCCTTGCAGGCCGGCCACGGCGGGCGACGCGACGTGTTCGTCGCCAAAATCAAAGGCGACGGATCGGACTTGGTTTATTCCACGTTCCTGGGGGGCAGCGGGGAAGAGTTGGCCGCGCTCACCGTGACTCCGGCCGGCTATGCCTGTCTCACCGGTGTCACCTCGTCCACTAATTATCCAACCGCTAATCCACTCCAGTCGGCTTTCGGTGGCGGGACCTGGGACGCCTTTGTAACCGTTATTAATCCTGAAGGTTCGCGTCTTCTCTTCAGCACCTACCTGGGTGGCAGCGGCGATGACCAGGGTTCAACCATCGTGGCGGACAAGGCGGGCAATATCTATGTCGCGGGTTCCACCACCTCCACCAATTTTCCTCTGACGCAGGCTTTTCAAGGCTCGAAACACGGCAGCACGCCCGATGCGTTTGTCGTGAAAATTGCCGAAGCGGTCCCGCCGTGGAACGAGGTGACGGCGATTGCGGCCGAGCCGAAACCCGCTGAACCGGTCAAAGTTGACAAGCCGGACGTTCCTCCCAGCAGTCCAACGACCAGCAACTCGGCGACCCACGCAGCCCCCGGCACACCGCCAGCCACAGTGGAACCGGCGGCTCCAGCGCCATCCACCCATGCGCCCGTCGTGCCGCCCGCAACGCCAACCGAACCGCCGACGCCCCCGCCAACCACGCCCCACGCTGCCGCTGCTGCCATCGCTCCAACTCCGGCTGTGCCGGTTGCACCAGCGCCTGACTTCGGTTTTCTGCTCGGCACCAACCTGATCGTCAACGGCGATGCCGAAGCCGATCCGCTGCCGGCCGGGGGCCGGACGAAAATTAAAATCACCGGCTGGCAAATCGAAGGCAACCTGGCGGTCTTGGCCTATGGCGCTCCCGGGGGATTCCCCGATGCCAAAACGCCGGGTCCCGCCGAGCGTGGAAGCGGATTCTTCGCCGGCGGTCCTCAAAGCGAAACAACCGCCGCCCGCCAAACGATTGACGCAGCGGCTGCCGCTGCCGCCATCGACGCTCGTCAAATTGGATTTGTGCTTTCCGGCTATTTGGGCGGCATGGCCGGTCAAGGCGACACGGCCACGCTGAGATGCCTTTTCAAAGACGCCAACGAGGTCATTCTGAGCGAATCCACGTTGGGACCGGTCACTCTGGCGGATCGCCAGTTTAGCACCCGATTGCTGGCGCGAACAACTCAGGGCCGGGTCCCCGCCGGCACCCGTTCCATGGCGATCATCCTGTCGATGCAGCGCAAAGACGGCGCTTTCAACGATGGTTATGCCGACAATCTGTCCCTGGTGCTCTCGGGGGATGCCGCAACCCAATAATCTGTGTCACCTTTTCAGGAATCAGGCTGGCGTTCCAGCAGCCCGACCGTCAGTTTGGCCGGGTCCCATGGCTCGATTGCGGTTCCCAAGGGAGCCGGTTTTTGGCGCAAAGCACTGGCCTTTTCCGGTCCGGGTTACCTGGTGGCCGTGGGTTACATGGATCCAGGCAACTGGGCCACCGATCTTGCGGGCGGGTCGAAATTCGGTTACACGCTGCTCAGCGTGGTGCTGCTCTCGAGCCTCATGGCGATCCTCCTGCAATCCCTGGCTGCCAAACTGGGGATCGTGACCAGCCGCGATTTGGCCCAGGCCTGTCGCGATCATTATTCGCCCCGGACGCTCATCCCCCAGTGGTTGCTGTGCGAGTTGGCCATCTGCGCCTGCGACCTGGCCGAAGTCATCGGCTCGGCCATCGCACTGAATCTGCTGTTCAAGCTCCCCCTGGTCTGGGGCGTTTGTCTCACGACGTTGGATGTGCTGGTGATTTTGTTTCTCCAAAAAAAAGGATTCCGCGTGCTGGAAGCCCTGGTCTTCGTGCTGATCCTGAGCATTGGCGGCTGTTTCCTGATCGAAATATTCCTGTCGCGCCCGGACTTGCCCGCCGTGCTCCACGGTTTCGTGCCGCAACTGGAAATTGTTCGCAACCCGGACATGCTCTACCTGGCCATCGGTATCATGGGCGCCACGGTCATGCCGCATAATCTCTATCTGCATTCCTCCATTGTGCAGACACGGAAATATGAACAAACCAGCGAAGGCAAACGGGAAGCCATCCGGTACGCCACCCTGGATTCGGTGGTGGCTCTGATCTTCGCCTTGTTTATCAATGCGAGCATTTTGATAGTTGCCGCCGCGACGTTTCATGTGCGCGGCGCGTACCAGGTGGCCGAGATTCAGGACGCTCACAAGCTGTTGAGTCCGATGCTGGGTGCCACCATCGCCAGCACCGCCTTCGCCGTGGCCCTGCTGGCGTCGGGACAAAACTCCACCCTCACCGGCACGCTAGCCGGACAGATCGTGATGGAAGGTTATTTGAATTTTCGCATGCGTCCCTGGCTGCGCCGTCTGATCACTCGGCTTTTGGCGGTGGTGCCTGCGGCCATCTGCGCCGTCTATTACGGCGAACACGGCACCGCCAAGCTGCTGATCTTCAGTCAGGTGATCCTGAGCCTGCAACTCTCCTTCGCTGTCATCCCGCTGGTCCAGTTCACCGGTGACCGCCGCAAAATGGGCGAATTCACCAATCCGCCCTGGCTCAAAGCCCTGGCCTGGACGGCCTGTGCGCTTATTGTCATCTTGAATGTCAAACTCCTGTTGGACTTTTCGGGAGTTATCGCCTGGTTGGGATTCAAATAAACTGCCTTTGGTTATGTATCGAAAAATCCTGGTAGCTCTGGAAAACAGCTACGCTGACGAAAACCTTCTGCTGCACGTGGCCGAACTGGCCCGTCACGATCAATCCCAGCTTGTGCTGCTGCATGTCGCCGACGGATGGGCGGCGCGCTGCTTCGACCAACTCCAATTGACGGAATCCGAGGAAATGAAGGAGGATCGCCGCTATCTGGAGTCCACCGCCGAAAAACTCCGCGCCACCGGCTTGCCGGTGACTGCCCGGCTGGCCCTGGGCAACCCTCCCGACGAGATTCTCAAGGCCGTAGATCTCGAACAATGCGACCTCATCGCCTTGGGTTCGCATGGACATCGTTATCTCGCCGACATTCTCTACGGCAGCACCATCGCCGAGGTGCGACATAAATCCATCGTTCCCGTTTTGACCATACCGGCCGCCAGAAAAAAATAAGTCGTCCTCGTCCTCGAAAAAACCGAAAGACGAATCGAGGACGAGGACGAGGGACGAAGGACGAGGACGACAGACCTAGCAGACTGCCGGTCCAATGCCACTAGGATTTGATCTGCGGGTGCCGGACGGAGGCCGTGTTTTTGTCCCGGAGGGACATCATGAAAATAGCCCGGCGTTTCAACGCC
>JADGRT010000178.1 GCA_017880715.1 Verrucomicrobiia bacterium
GCTGCAACGCGATTCGGCCGCGTTGGCGTCGGTCATTGCGCGCTGCTGTGAAATCAAGGCGGACGTGGTGGGTCAGGATGAAACGGAAGGCGGTCTGCGGGCGATCCTGAACTATGGCCATACCATCGGCCATGCCATCGAGGCCACGGCCGGCTACGGCAAATACCTGCACGGGGAGGCCATTGCCATCGGCCAGGTTGCCGCCGCCCAGTTGTCCGCGCACCTCCTGGGGCTGCCCGCCAACGAGGTCGCGCGCATCGCCCATCTCCTGCAAAAAGCCGGACTGCCCACGGCCATTCCGCTTGGTCCCGACTGGCCGGGTCCCCGCAAAACCGCCGCCCTGAATCGTCTGATGGCGGCCATGAAAATCGATAAAAAAGTCAGCGCGGGCGAAATCAAATTCGTCCTGGCACGCCGCCTGGGACAGGTGGCGTATGGCCAGACGGTATCGGAACCGCTGCTCAAACAACTGCTGCTGGGCGAGCTCGGAAATAACGATACATGGCGTCATAAGTCAGCGACGCCGGGTCAGGGGACCCGGCCTACAGGGGCTTGTAGGCCGCGTGCCCTCACGCGGCGGGACTTCTGTCGCTGTGTAGAAAACGGCGAAAAAACGCTCCCAACAACATCGAACCATCCGGCGTCCCGCCCCACCGGCCGCACGTCATCCGTGCGTCGTGCAACCCGAACCCCATAATCCCTACCCCCTTTATGTCTGCCGTCAGCGAAACGATTGTCCGCGAGTTCTTCGAACTGCACGGGTTCTTTGTCCGCCAACAGCGCAAGTTCGTGGCGCCGCAACGGCGCGAGGAAGAGGACATTGATTTCTTTGCAATCAACCCGCATCCGCGAGCCGGGGACGCTCCCCTGCCCTTTGTGCTGATGTCGGCGGATCTGGTTCGCATTGCCCGGGCGATGGTGGTCGTCAAGGGGTGGCACACGGAAACCTTCAGCCCGACCCTGCTCGCGAACAGCCCCGAGATTTTTCGTTTTCTCGAACCCGCGGTTTTTCAATCCGCCGCGCGGGCCTTTGGCGAGGATGGACCGCTGACCAAAATTCTGGTCGTGCCCGCGCTGCCGCAGACGCCCGAAACGCGCCAGGAAAGCATCGATCTGCTGCGCGGCAAAGGCATCGATGCGGTGCTGCTCTTCCACACCCTGCTGGCCGATCTGATCGCTGACACCAAAGCCAACCGCAATTACCAAAAGTCCGATCTCCGCCAGACCATTCGCGTGTTCAAGAACTACGACTTCTTCAAGGATCCGCAACTGGAGCTGTTTAAACCCGGGCGCGCCCGGGGCGCGCTGCGAATACGCCGGAAAACCCACCAGCAACCTCCCGCCATCCCGCCGGAAGATCAGTCAGGCGTGAATGGAAGCCAAGGGAAGGAATGAGCATGACTGCCGGCACGACCGATAAACTGTTGGAATTCGTCGAGAAGTTCGAGCAAAGATTAAGCGATCTGTATTCGATTTTTGCCAAACGGTTCCCGCGTTACGAAGATTTTTGGCTGGGCCTCGCGCACGAAGAGAGTGTCCACGCAAAGTGGGTTCGCGCCGTCGCCGAACACGTCAAGCAAAAATCCGTCGTCTTGAATGTCGATTCGGCCATCGAGTCGGCGATCCTCAAAGAAGTTAAGGAGGTGGAGGACTTGATTGCGCGCCATGAATCCGTGGCGGAAAACGTCGATCAGGCCTTTGAAATAAGCCTTCGTTTCGAACTGTCGGTCGTCGAAAATCGTTTCTACGATTATTTAAAATCCCTCGATGCGGACGTCCAGCGACTGTTTGAGGATATGACCTCCAAGACCCGAATGCATGTGGTTCGGCTGCGGAACGCTTCCCGGCAACGGGGAGAATTCGGAAAGTTGCTCGATGACAACCTGATCACGCTGGCGGACTTGGAAAAGGCCCAGAAGACAGCGCAAACGGATCAGGTCAGAGTCGAGGAGATTTTGCTGGCACATTACGGGGTGTCTAAGAAAGTCGTGCTTCAAAGCTTCACGAATTTCTTCCGCATCCCCGCTTATGAATTCGATCCCCACCTGAGCCTACCGCCCAAGCTTATGGAACTGCTGCTTAAAGACGAGCAGTACAAAACCGGCAGTTTCGTCCCCATAGGCGGCCAGAACAATCGTGTTTTCGTGGCGGTGGAGTATCCGATCGATCCCGACCTGGATGACCACGTCCGCAACGCCTTTTCCGGGTTTCACGTGGAGTACCGGGTTGCTCTTGCCGCCGATATCCGGGCCACGATACAGCATCTGCTGGGAAAGCGGCCCGAAGATCAGGCCTGGCAGGATTCCTTGCACGATATTGTGGCCTCGATGGAGGAGATCCCCGGTGAATTGTCCTCATTGAAGGCCGAGGAGGCCACGACGAGCGCCAGTGACAGTGGAGTTGTGAAACTCGTCCACAGCATTATCGAAAGCGCCCACACGCGGCGGGCGTCCGATATCCATATCGAACCGCTGGCCGGGAAAGAGGTGCAGGTGCGTTTTCGGGTGGATGGCAGCTTGGTCGATGCCCTCTCGTTCCCCCGGTCATTCCGCGCGACCGTCCTGTCCCGCCTCAAAATCATGGCGCGTTTGGACATTGCCGAGCATCGCATGCCGCAATCGGGGAAAATCAACTATCGCCCCCCTGGACAAACCGACATTGAATTGCGGCTCGAGACTTATCCAACGGTGGCGGGCGAAGACGCGGTGTTGCGCATTCTCCCGCCGTCCACCCCCTGCAAACTGACGGAGCTTTCCTTGAGCGAATGGAATAGCCGCGAGTTCAAACGCATGGTGGAGCAGCCCTACGGCTTGATCCTCTGTGTGGGGCCGACCGGCTCCGGCAAAACCACGACTCTCCACAGCGCCCTCAACCACATTAACAAAACCGACGTGAAAATCCTCACGGTGGAAGACCCCGTGGAGATTACTCAGCGCGGTTTGCGGCAGGTCCAAGTACATCCCAAAGCCGGGATTACCTTTGCCACCGTCCTGCGATCCTTCCTGCGAGCGGATCCCGACATCATCATGGTGGGTGAAATGCGGGATGAAGAAACCGCCTCCATCGCGGTCGAAGCCAGCCTGACCGGGCATCTGGTGCTGAGCACGCTGCATACCAACACGGCGGCGGAAACCATCGCCCGTCTCTTGAAAATGGGACTCGATCCCTATTCGTTCGCCGATGCGCTACTCGGGGTGCTGGCCCAGCGCCTTTTGCGCATGCTTTGCCCAAAGTGCAAGGACCTCAAGGTATTGGGCGCGGAGGGATACGCGACGATTCAGGCGGAATATGGCGACCCGAAATTGTTCGAAACTCTGGGATGTCATCCCCAGAGCCGCATCTACCTTAGACACGCGGACGGATGTCATGAATGCTGCCAGGTTGGCTACCTGAAACGCATGGCGATCCATGAGTTGCTCGTGGTGTCCGAGCCGATCCGTGAACTCATTTTCACTCGCAGCAAAGCGAGCGACATTCGCCAAACCGCCATCGCGCAGGGCATGCGAACCCTCAAGCAGGACGGCATCGAAAAGGTGCTGCAAGGGTTTTCCACCATCGACGAATTGCGCACGGTCTGTTAGACTTCCGACAACCAGATATCGCATTATGACTACGACCGAAAAACATCAATTCCAGGCGGAAATCCAGCAGGTGCTGGACATCGTCATCCATTCGCTCTACACCGACCGCGAGATTTTCATCCGGGAGTTGATCTCCAATGCGGCCGACGCCTGCGAAAAGCTGCGGTTTCTGCAAGCCTCCGGCCAGGCCGTGCACCAGCCGGATGCCGCCCTCGCCATCACGGTGACGACGGATGAAAAGGAAAATACCGTCACCATCACCGACACCGGGATCGGCATGACTCACAGCGAGTTGGTGGACAACCTGGGCATGATCGCGCACTCGGGCACCAAAGCCTTTTTGAAAACGCTGCCACCCGCGACGGGCGAGGCTGCCCAGGCCAAGCCGGACGCCAGCCTGATCGGCCAGTTCGGCGTCGGGTTTTACTCGGCGTTCATGGTGGCCAGCCAGGTGACGGTTTTCAGCCGCTCCGCTCAGCCCAACGAATCCGGTTACCGCTGGCACAGCGAAGGCCCGGGGGGTTACGAGATCGAGCCGGCGGCGGATTTGCCGCGCGGGACGAAAGTGGTGTTGAAGCTCAAGGACGAGGCCAAGGATTTCTCCCAGGCCGACACCGTCGAGCGCATCATCCAGCGCTATTCTAATTTTATCCAATTCCCCATCGAACTGAATGGCAAGCGGCTGAATGCGGTCCAGGCGATCTGGACACGCAACAAGAACGAGATCAAGGAGGAGGAATACAACGAGTTTTACCGGTACGTCGGCCACGACCACGAAAACCCGCTCTACCGGCTCCATTTTTCCGCCGATGCGCCCTTGACCATCCAAGCGGTGCTATTTGTGCCGGCGCGCAATTTAGAAACCATGGGCCTGTCGCGCACCGAGTCGGAAGTTCATCTTTACTGTCGCAAGGTGTTGATTCAATCCAAGGCGAAGGGATTGTTCCCCGACTGGTTGCGGTTCCTGCGGGGCGTGGTGGACAGCGAGGATTTGCCGCTGAACATCTCGCGCGAGACCATGCAGGACAGTTCTCTGTTGCAGAAACTCAACCAGGTGTTGACCGGCCGTTTCCTCAAGTTCCTCGAGGAACAGGCGGAAAAAGATCCGGCCGCGTACGAGAAATTCTACGCGGAATACAACCGGTTCCTCAAAGAAGGCGTCGTGGCCGATTTCAGCCGCCAGGAAATGCTGGGGAAATTGCTGCGCTACGAATCGTCCGCGCTGGAGAAGGACAAGCTCTCGTCACTGGCCGAATACGTCAAGCGCATGCCGTCCGAGCAAACGGAAATCTTTTACCTGCTGGCGCCCAACCGCAACGCCGCGCTGAGCAGCCCGTATTACGAGGTGTTCCAGGCGCGGAAATTCGAGGTGCTGTTCCTGTACGATCCGTGGGACGAGTTCGTCATGGAACATTTGCATCTCTTCGACGGCAAAACGCTGCGTGCGGCGGAAAAAGCCGAGCTCCAAATCTCCGCTCCCGAGAAAAAACCGGAATCGCTCGCCGACGACCAGGCCCAAGCCCTGGCGAAGTGGCTCAAGGAGACCCTCGGCGACCGGGTGGGCGAGGTGCGTGTCTCCAAGCGCCTGGTGGACAGCCCGGCCGTGATTCTCGACAGCGACAAATTCATGACGTCGAACATGCGGCGCCTGATGAAGGCCATGCGCAAGGAAGGCGAGGCCGCGCCCGATGTTAAACAAGACCTCGAGATCAATCCGCAACATCCGATCCTGGTCCGGCTGGAGTCTGTGCGCCAAGCCGACGCCGCCCTGGCTGGACAAGTAGCGGAACAATTGCTGGACAACGCGCGGGTGGCGGCTGGCCTGCTCGAAGATCCGCGCGCCATGCTCAAACGGCTGAACGAATTGCTCGAACGGGTGCTCGCGGGGAAATAACCCTCAGACATCGATCACCGGCCCGCTGCCGCCGTCCTGACGGGGCGGGGGCGGACGGTTACGGCGTTTGACTTCGATCCGGCTCTGGCCGGCGCCCGTCAGGCGGTTGGCGATCATGGACACCAAGCTGATCACCAGCGCTCCCCAGAACGCCGATCCGAAACTGGCCACCTGAAAGGACTTCACGATTTGGCCCACTAGAAAAAGCAGGAAGGCGTTGATCACGAGGGTGAACAGGCCCAAGCTGAAAAGCAGCAGCGGCAGGGACAACAGCATGATCACCGGACGCACAAAGGCATTCAGGATGCCCAGCAGCAAGGACGCCACCAGCAGGCTGATGAAGCTGTCATACTCGAGGCCCTTCACCACATTGACCGCCACGAGCACGGCCAGCGTGTTAATCAACCAGCGTTGAAAAAAGGATTTTAGCGCCGAAGTTTCCATCGCAACTCAGCGAGAGTCTAACCGGGTATTATCGCCGTTGCCAAGCCCCGAATCTAAACTTGGAAGTCGCCGAGCACTTATCAAAAGTCCGGAAACTGCAGGCTAACAACGGATTCCTCCGACATTATCATGATAAATATCTCCCAGAATATCGTGCAGCGGAACAGTATTTGGCTGCTCCTCTCGTGCATCGTGATGGCTGCCGGTAGTATGCTGATCATCTATCGGACATATTTGCCGGTCATCACCCAGTTCTTGGTTCACAAGGAAGATCGTCAGGCGCTCGACCTTTCCTACAGAGTTGCCAAGGTCGGATTCATAATTTCGGGTCTTAGCGGGTTTGTCATAGGCTTGTGTTTGCTGCCTGCGTACAGATTGTGCAGACGAAAAGGCACAAGCACCTATCCAAACGCTCCAGGCAACAGCCGTTAAACGTCTCGGTTGGCAGGTCGGATGTCAGAGGCCGGCTGTGCCTGAGCTTTTTCATTGGGCGGCGGAGCGTGCATCGGAAAATCCCAAACCCCGTAGGGGTGACATGTCTATAGCCAACGATGTCCATAAGAATATTTCCCAGCCCTGTAGGGGGAATGGCCCTTACTTAAGACCTAAAACTTTCTTGCCAAGTCGCTTGCGACGCTTGGGGTGCGGCAGGGTTTCAAACAACATCTGGCGGCTCAAGC
>JADGRT010000179.1 GCA_017880715.1 Verrucomicrobiia bacterium
GCCAGGGTTAAGGTCGAGACAAACTGACGTCGGTTGACCGGGAGGGCTGAGTTCATGGCTTTATTTCGGAAGGTAGTTTTGATGGGCAGAGAATAGAAAACCGACGGTCATCCGGCAAGGGCGTTCTTGACGATTGCCAAGCCGCATGGCGGGGGGGTAAAGTTAGGGCTATATGCGTACGGTAATATACCCAGGCAGTTTCGATCCGATCACCAATGGTCATCTGGACGTGATTGAGCGAGCTGCCCGATTGTTCGATCGGGTGATCGTGGCGGTAGCCAATAACGATATTAAAGATCCGCTTTTCACCCTGACCGAACGCCGGAGCATGGTGGCGCGGTCGGTGACGCATCTGGCTAACGTCAAGGCGGAGTATTTCACGGGCCTGCTGGTCGATTACGTGGAACGGTGTCAAGGGGATGCGATTATCCGTGGATTGCGGGCGCTTTCGGACTTTGAATTTGAATTTCAACTGGCCTTGATGAACCGAAAACTTAACGAGCGGGTGGAAACCATTTTCATGATGCCGAAGGAAAGTTACACCTTCCTGAGCTCAAAAATAATAAAAGGAGTGGCCCGGCTGGGAGGGGATGTCAGTCCTTTTGTGCCGCCACACGTGCTCGTGGCGCTGGCTCGGAAATACTCCAAGCGAAAGCGTTAAGTCCACCTAACCAGGGGAGGAAAAAACTATGCCAATTCTCTGCAATGTCCGCCAGCTTCAAAAGAAGGCTTTGGTGTTTAAGGGCGAATTATCCGGCCAAGAACTGGATTTAGAGGGTTTCGATGACTGTATTAAGCTGAGATTACCGATAAAGTATGATTTAGAAGTTCAGCTCATGGAGGGTGGGATTTTGGCTCAGGGACAATGGCAGGCGGTGTTGGATTGCGAGTGTGTGCATTGTTTGAAATCGTTTCAAAAAGTGTTGGCGCAAAGCGACTGGAGTTGCTTCCTGATGCTGGAGGGGGAGGAGCAGGTGACGGTGGTCAACGATTGCGTGGACTTGACTCAGCCCTTGCGCGAAGATATTTTGCTCGCTTATCCACAACAGCCGTTGTGTGAGCCAGGGTGCGACCGGTTGCCTGAAAAGGCCGGGGCACGGATAACGGAATCGAGTCAGGTCCAGCCGTCGGAAATGAATTCGTCGGTATGGGCGGAGTTAAACAAATTAAAGTTATAGATTATTTATGGGCGTACCTAAACGCAAACCGTCGCACAGTCGTCAACGTCAACGGCGCGCTTACAACAGCGTGCTCAAACTGCCGCAACTGAGCACCTGCCCACAGTGTGCCGTACCCTACGTGCCGCACCGGGTTTGTCCGGCCTGCGGATTTTATCATGGCCGCCAAGTCATAACGGTCCAAGCCCAGGGCTAGCCGCCTGACCAGCTTGGGTTCGTTTAGGGCGCAAGCCTTTGAACGAATGGAGCGGACTCGCTTGCCGTTGCCATATCTCGTATGCGAGTAGCGGTTGATGTCATGGGGGGCGACCACGGGTGTGGTGTCGTCGTTGCTGGCGTCAAGCTGGCTCTGGCAGCCGACCCTAACATCGAAGGCGTCTTTCTGGTCGGTCAAAAGGACCAGATCGAGCTGGCGCTTGTCCGTTGCGGTTGCCGCGATGCGCGGATCGAGATTGTGCATGCCAGCGAAGTCCTGGCCATGGCTGACAAGCCGGTGCTCGGGTTGCGCCGGAAAAAGGATTGTTCGATTTTGCGGGCGGTGGGCTTGCTCAAGGATGGCCGGGCGGAAGCCTTGGTGTCGCCGGGCAACACGGGCGGCGTGGTGGCCGCCTCGACCATCCGCTTGCGGCCTTTGCCGGGCGTCGAGCGGCCGGCTATCGCCGCGGTTTTACCGGCGTCGAAAAACGAATTTGTGTTGCTGGATGCCGGGGCGAATGTGGAATGCCGCCCCATGCATCTTCTGCAGTATGCCATTATGGGCAGCGTGTACTCCCGGGAGATACTCGGGTACAAGCGTCCCCGGGTGGGTCTGCTGAGCGTGGGCACCGAGGAAACCAAGGGCAACGAGTTAACCCAGGAAGCGTTCAAATTGTTGCAGCAGGCGCCGATCGATTTTGTGGGCAATGTGGAAGGCCACGATCTGTTTACCAACCGCGTGGAAGTGGTGGTTTGCGACGGATTCGTCGGCAACATCGTGCTGAAAACCTGTGAATGCCTGGCGACGGAGATTTTTAGCTGGCTGAAGCGCGAGCTTTCTCAAAATCCCCTGCGCCGGCTGGGAGCCGCCCTGGCCCGCGGAGCCTTTCGCACCATCAAACGCCGCGTGGATCCTGACGCCTATGGCGGCGCGCCGCTCTTGGGATTGAACGGAAACGTCATGATCGCGCACGGTTCCGCCGGCGAACGCGCCATCATGAATGTCATCCGGCTGGCCACCAACGCCACGCAAAACAACATCAACCAAATGATCGTTCAGGAGCTGGCCGCCACCCGCAAGCGCCTGGCGCCCGAGCCAGCCCCGGCCGCCGACACCTCTTTATGATGAGTTCACCTGTTCGATTCAAGAACCCCCGGGCCCGTTATGAGTTCAAGGGCCGCACGTGTTCCATCATCGCCGTCGGCTCTTATGTGCCCGAACGGGTGGTGACCAACGCGGACCTCGAGAAAATCTTCAACACCTCGAACGAATGGATCGTGGAT
Organism: Verrucomicrobiia bacterium; assembly: GCA_017880715.1. Taxonomy (GTDB): domain Bacteria; phylum Verrucomicrobiota; class Verrucomicrobiia; order Limisphaerales; family UBA1319; genus JADGRT01. Next base: position 2,658 of record JADGRT010000179.1, read on the forward strand.
CGCACGGGCATTCGCGAACGGCGCATCGCCGCCCCGGGCGAATTCACCTCCGATTTGGCGTCCAAAGCCGCGGAACGGGCCATGGCCAAGGCGGGCGTCAAGCCCGAACAGATCGATTTAATCATCGTCGCCACCATTACGCCCGACATGCCTTTCCCCTGCACCGCCTGTCTGGTGCAGCAGAAGATCGGGGCTTTCAAGGCCGCGGCCTTCGATATCGAGGCGGCCTGCTCGGGATTCATTTACGCGCTGGAAATCGGCCAGCAGTTCATCGTGTCGCGCACCTACGATACCGTCCTGGTGATTGGCGCCGAAAAACTCTCGGCGATCACCGATCCGACCGACCGGAGCACCTGCGTCCTGTTTGGGGACGGCGCGGGCGCGGTGATTCTCCAAAATCGGACCGGAGCGCATGGTTTGCTGACGGCCTGTCTAGGGGCGGACGGGCGCAAGGCGGCGTTATTGCTTCAGCCTGGCGGTGGCAGTCGCAATCCGGCCACCCACGCCACGGTGGATGCCCGGCTGCATTATCTGCAGATGAACGGCAAGGAAACTTATAAAAATGCCGTGACCGCCATGTACACGGCGGCCAAGGAATGCCTGCGCCGTTGTGAAATCGATATTTCCCAGATCAACTGCATTATTCCGCATCAAGCCAACCGGCGAATTATCGAAGCGGTGGGGGAGCGATTGGGCGCCAAGCCCGAACAAATTTTCATGAATCTCGAAAAATACGGCAATACCTCCGCGGCCTCGGTGGCGATTGCGCTGGATGAAGCGGTGGGATCGGGGCGGATTAAACGCGGGGACTTGGTTTTGATGATGGTTTTTGGGGCCGGGCTGACCTGGGGCGCCGCGGTGATTGAGTGGTGAGGGAAAACATCCGGCCATTGACGCGCGGCCAGGGTGTGGTAACTTCTACCTATTCATAAATTATGAGCTCAAGCAAATTGGATACCTCCGGTGTTTTTGAACCCGTGACGGTGCTTGCCCACCAGGCGCAGTTGACTTTGTCCGCCGCAACCGTGCGCCTACGCAAGAACGGCATTGAATTCCGAACCGCCAAGCCCATTCCGACCTGGAACGAGATGACGGTGGAAATGCAATCTCCCGAGGACGCCAAAAAAGTGCGCTTCACCGGAGTGGTGGTCGCTTGCGATGGAAACCGCCACACGGGATATCAGGTCTCGATGGTTTTTACCAGCCTGTCACGCCAATCCCAGGAGCGGCTGCAGACGCTGGCATCCGCCAGATTGGCCTGATTCTTGCTAGTTGTCCAGGACATGGAAATTTTTCATCGCATTTTGCAGACCGCCATCGAAGGCGGCGCCTCCGATGTCCATCTAAAGGTCGGTGCGCCGGTCGTTTTCCGAATCAACCGCCAGCTCATCGCCATTGAGGCGCCCCTGCCCACGGCGGAATGGATGGAGAATGTCCTGAAACAGATGGTTCCGCCCCATGCCCGGCAAAAGTTGGACGAGCATCGCGAGGTGGACTTTTCCTATTGGGCGCCCGGCGTCGGACGTTTCCGCACCAATGCCTTTCAGCAGCGCGGCCAGTTCTGTCTGGCCATGCGGCACGTGAAGACCAAGGTGCCCAGCTTCGAAGAACTGGGGCTGATGGAGGCGGTGAGAAAAATCGCGGAATCTCCCCGCGGCATCGTGCTGATTGCCGGTTCCACCGGTTGCGGCAAATCCACCACGCTGGCGGCCATGGTCGAGCACATCAACACCAACTTCAAGAAACACCTTATCACCCTCGAAGATCCCATCGAATTCGTCTTCGAAGACAACCAATGCGTGATCGAACAGCGGGAAATTGGCCTTGACACCCCTTCATTCCACCATGGATTGACGCACATTCTGCGTCAGGATCCCGACATCATCATGATTGGGGAGATGCGCGAAAGCCTCAGCTTCATGGCCGCCATGAGCGCGGCCGACACCGGCCACCTGGTCTTGACCACGCTTCATACCACCAACGCCCCGCAGTCCGTCGGCCGCATTCTGGACTTCTTCCCATCGGAGGAACGCGACCAGATTCGCCGCCAGCTCGCCGCCACCTTGCAGGCGGTGATTTGTCAGCGCATGGTCACCACCGTCACCGGCGGGGTCACCCCGGCGATGGAAATCATGATCAACACCCCCACGGTGCGAAAACTGATCGAGGAAAACCGGATGGAAAAACTGGGCGCGGCCATTGAAACCGGCAATGACGATGGCATGATCAATTTCAACCAGTCGCTCTTCCAGCTCGTCAAGGACCGCAAGGTGTCGGAAAAGGAAGCGCTCTCCAAGGCGACCAATCCGCAGGCCCTGGAAATGAACTTCAAGGGCATCTTCCTCGACGAAGGCCGCCGCATTCTGGCGTAAAACAGCGCCGCGCGTCCGGTCGGCTACGGCTGCGGCGCCAGATAGATGTCGTCGTCTTTGAGTTCCTTGAGGATCATATCCACAGTGCGGTCGATGGCGCCGCGGTTCTGCTGCACCACTCGCCGGGCGTTGCGTCCCAGTTCCTCGCGGAGCGAATCGTTGGCCAGCAACGCTTCGATGGTCTTTTCCAATTCCGCCGCATCAGGCACTTGGATAGCCCCCTTTTCGCTCACAAAAGAGGCGGCGATGGCCGCAAAATTCTGCATGTTGGGTCCGAACACCATCGCCCGGCCCAGCGCGCCGGGTTCGATCGGGTTTTGCCCCCCGCGCGCCGTCAGGCTCTTGCCGATGAAGATGACCGCCGCGTGCTCGTAAAAATATTTCAGTTCGCCCGTGGTGTTAACCAGCAGGCATTGGAGGGAGCCGGGCGTCCGTTGGGTGCGGGCCAGGACTTCGCTGCGATAGATGAACTTAACGCCGCGGGCGGCCAGCTCCTTCCCCACGGCTTTGCCGCGCTCGAAGTGGCGCGGCACGAGCACCAGAAACAAATCCGGAAATTTCCGGCGCAAGCGCAGGAATTGCTCCGCCAGCAGGGCTTCCTCGCCGGCATGGGTGCTGCCGCCCACCAGCAAACGCGCCCCGGGAGGCACGCCCAACTGGCGCAGCAGGGCCGGAACGTCAAGCAGCCGGCGCTCATCCAATTTGGCCGCGTCGAACTTCAGGTTGCCGACCACCTGGATCGCCTCCGGCCGGCAGCCCAGCTTGAGCAAGCGCGCCCCATCCGCCTCGCTGGCGACGCCCACGCCGGCAAACGACGCGAAGAGCGGCCGGAACAGGAACGAAAAAAACCGGTAGCCGCGATACGAGCGGTTGGATAAACGGGCGTTGACCAGGAACACCGGCACGTGCCGCCGCCGCGCCTGCCAGAGAAAATTAGGCCAGATCTCGGCCTCCACCATGACCATCACCTCGGGATGAAGACTGGAAAAGGCGCGGTGAACGGATTTGTGGAAATCGATCGGGTAATAGATTTTGGTGATGTGCGATGGCAGCTTGCGCTTCAGCTCGCCCATGCCGGTCGTGGTGGTGGTGGAAACGACGATCTTGAGGTTCGGCGCGCGGGGTTCCAAAGCGCGAATCAACTGCGTGCAAATATTCACTTCCCCCACGCTGACGGCGTGCAGCCAAAGCACATGGCTGTTCGTGATCGATTGTTTGACCTTCGCGCTGTATTTGCCGAAGCGCTGCAGGAAGCCGCCGCGCCAGTTGCCCCGGCGCCACAGGCGCAGGAAATAATACGGCACCGACAGCCAGAAAAAAAACGCGAATAGAATGTTATAAAGGGTGCGCATCCTGCCTTCCGCCAAAACCAGGACTTTGGACGATACCAAAGGCGGGCGCTATTCAAAATGATTCCATCCGGCGCATCAAGTTCTTTTTGAATCGACCCGCCAAGCTGTCAGATCAATGTCACTAGGATTTCAACGCCGTCATCCCGGAGGGATGGCTGAAAATAGCCCAGCGTTTCAACGCTGGGACCGTGGCCTGGGTGTGCCAAGTCCCG
>JADGRT010000180.1 GCA_017880715.1 Verrucomicrobiia bacterium
GATCACCAGACCAGGGCCGATCTCGGCCAAAGTCTTACCCTCAACCGACACCTTGCCGTGTAAAACTCGCTGCAGAACCGCGCGCATGAGCTTCCCCAAACCAGATAAATAACCCAAGTTGCTACCTTGGTTAAGTCGATGGAAAAGTCCATAAATTTGATGTAAATTGGAGGTGACGAAACCAAACCAATTACAGGTAAACCTATGGACACTCAAATTATAGCCATTTTTTGTTTGTGTGACGATATGCTGAAAGCTTTGCATCATTTTGAAGACCCACAATGCCAAATGACGGATGCGGAAGTCATGACCACCGCTATTCTGGCTGCCATGCGATTTCATGGAAACTTCGAACTGGCCCGCCATTTTCTTGAGCAAGAGGGCTATATTCCACATATGCTGGGTAAAAGCCGCTTCATTCGTCGTCTGCATCGGATCCAGGATTTGTTTATGACCTTGTTTCGTTTGTTGGGCGAGACCTGGAAAGACCTCAACAGCCAATCGATTTATGTCCTGGATAGCTATCCGATTGCTGCCTGTGATAATTACCGCATCATTCGCTCGCGCCGTTACCACGGTGAAGTTTGGCGTGGCCACCAGGCCAGCAAAAAACGCTATTTCTATGGGGTCAAGATCCACATCATGGTGACTGAACACGGTCAACCGGTCGAGTTCTTTCTGACGGACTTTATACACCGCCCCCGTTGTTACAGGAAAATGGCCAGGAAGGTTACTCACAGAATGGGCTTCGACGGAATCCGCGCTCCGCTATAAATTTTCATCTCCGGACTTGACAACGGCTCCCCTCCTGCGGCCATACTTAATTATCCTAATAAATTATGATTGTGGTCCCCGCCCAGATGCGTCGCCTCAACGCCCGTTCCTATTTCCCTGAGCTGAAATGCGCCCAATTTGACGCCGGACTGCAAGTGTTGCTCGACAAAATCAATCTCTAAGGGTAAAGACCCAAAGCAAACCAAAGACAATCATGAACACTCCTCCATTAATACTGGCCGCGGCTCAAACCGGCACCACGCTCACCGGCCTCGACTGGCTGGCAATTGCGCTCTACTTCAGCATCCTGCTGGGCGTAGCCTCGTGGGTCGTCCGTCGCAACAAGGACACCACGACCGATTACTTCCTGGCGGGACGTAATCTGGGCTGGTGGGTCATCGGCGCCTCGATTTTCGCCTCCAACATCGGCTCGGAACACATCGTGGGCCTGGCGGGTTCCGGCGCCAAAGACGGCGTGGCGATGGCGCATTACGAGCTGCACGCGTGGTGCCTCCTGGTGCTGGCGTGGGTGTTCGTGCCCTTCTACATGCGCTCCCTCGTGTTCACCATGCCCGAGTTCCTGGAACGGCGGTTTTGCGTGAAATCGCGCTACGTCCTCTCCATCGTGTCGCTGGTCACGTTCATCGTGTCAAAAATCGCCGTGGGCATTTTCGCCGGCGGCGTGGTGTTCGCCACCCTGCTGCCGGAGTTGAAACTCCAACTGGGCAGTTTTGTCATCGACAGCTTCTGGATCGGATCCGTCCTGGTCATCGTGCTGACCGGCCTTTACACCACGCTGGGCGGCATGCGCGCGGTGGCTTACAATGATGCCGTCCAAGTCATCATCCTGATCGGCGGGTCGGCGCTGTTGACCTTTTACGGGCTCCATCAACTGGGTGGCTGGGGCGAGCTGAAACGGATTTGCGGCTCGGACATGTTCAACTTGTGGAAGCCCATGGTGCCGGCCGGTGTCCAATCCACCTGGTCGCCGATCTTGGAAACGACCTCCGCCGTCGCCGGCCAGCTTCCGAAACAAGCCTGGTATTTCAACAACAACTTCCCCTGGCTGGGCATGGCCATCTGCGCCCCCGTCATTGGCCTCTGGTATTGGTGCACCGACCAATACATCGTGCAGCGCGCCCTCGGCGCTCCCAACGAACAGACTGCCCGCCGCGGCAGCATCTTCGCCGCGTTCCTCAAGCTCTTCCCGGTTTACCTGTTCCTCATTCCGGGACTGATCTGTTACGCCCTCGCCAAGAGCGGCAAGAATGCCGGCCTGGCCGACGCCCTGTTCGGACCCAATGCCGATCCCAATGCCTCCCAAGGGGCGTTCCCGTTGATGGTGCAACACCTCCTGCCCCCCGGCCTGCGCGGCATCGTCGTGGCGGGCCTGCTCTCCGCGCTCATGGGTTCGCTGGCCGGCGTGTTCAATGCCTGCTCCACGCTCTTCACCGTGGACCTCTATGAAAAATGGAAACCCAAATCCACCCAGCACGAATTGGTGCGCATGGGCCGCATCGCCACCGCCGTCATGGTCCTGATCGCGCTGTGCTGGCTTCCGGTTGTCAAAGGCGCGCACGGCCTCTATGGCTACCTGCAGGCCGTGCAAGGCTACCTGGCACCGCCCATCTTCGTGGTCTTTTTCTTCGGCGTGTTTTGGAAGCGCCTCAACGCCCAAGGCTGCTTGTGGGCCATGGTTGTCGGCTTCATTATCGGCCTCTTCCGAATGCTGGTGGACACCCCTGTCACCATGAAACTCACCGGATTCGCCAACGGCTATACGCCAGGCTCCTTTTTATGGATCGTCAATAACATCAATTTCCAGTACTTCAGCATCATTATCACCCTCGTGTCCGCGGTGGTCATGGTGACCGTTAGTTATATGACGCAGGCGCCCGACTATCAGAAAATCCAGGGCCTTACCTTTGGCACCATCACCGATGCTAATCGCGTCGACACCCGCGCCAGTTGGGATTGGCGCGAAGTCGCCGCCTCGGCCGTGGTCCTCGCGTTCATCCTGGGAGCTTACCTTTACTTCCGGGGATAACTTGATTGGTGTGCCTCATCGCACGCTTCGGGCAATCGCAAACCCCGTAGGGGTGCCATGTTTATAGCCCTCGATGTCCATAAGAATATTCCCCAGCCCTGTAGGGGCGGCACCGGGTTGCGTTGGGTAATCCATGCCGCCCCGATGGGGCTGGGAAGGATCATGGGATGGCACGGTTGCTATAACCATGGCGCTCCTACGGAGCTGGGCCTGGACCGTTTGCCATGTTCGGGGTTAGTCCCCGTATCCCCGACGGCCCAAGACACTCGACCGAATGACAAGGAGCGCGGACATTCTTGTCCGCTTGGAACCCATCGGACGATCGAGCCGACAGGAATGTCGGCGCTCCTGACCGTCCTGCTTGTTGGACTTTAATCAAACTGAACCCCGCTATTTTATGACCCATCTCAAATTCGGTTCCGGCTTGGCCTTGCTCGTCCTGCTGAACCTCCTCAGCCCGCTACCAACCCCCTCCTGTGCCGCCGCCGAGGCCAAACTTGCCATTCAGGTCGATCGCCCCGGACACGCCATCGCCCCCACGCTTTGGGGCATTTTCTTCGAAGACATCAATCTCTCCACCGATGGCGGCATCTACCCGGAGTTGGTGCGCAATCGCTCGTTCGAGGATTCGGAAAAGACCGAAAACTGGTCGCTCGTCACCAGCGGTTCGGCCAGCGGCGAGATGGCCATCGACTCGACCAAGCCACTCAACCCGATGAACCGACGTTGTCTCCGCCTGAAAATCGCCGGCGACGGCCAAGTAAGTCTTGTCAACACCGGCTACTGGGGCATGGCGATCTTCAAGGGCGACAGCTACCTCTTTTCCATGGCGGCGCGGCGCGGGGACGGCTTCAACGGCCCCCTCACCGTTACCATCGAAAGCAAGTCCGGCCAAAAGCTTGCGCAGAGCCAAATCGAAGGTCTCGGCGACAACTGGAAAACCTTTACGCTTGAACTCCAGGCTGCCGAATCCGATCCGCAGGGGCGTCTGGTCATCAGTACCGCACAAAAAGGCACCGTGTGGCTCGACATGGTGTCCTTGCTGCCCAAGAAAACCTGGAAGAATCACGGCTTGCGGCCTGACCTGTGCGAGATGCTCGACGGCCTCAAGCCGGCCTTCGTGCGCTTCCCCGGCGGCTGCTGGGTGGAAGGCGACGACCTGGAGCACATGAATCATTGGAAGAACACCATCGGCGACGTCGCCTGCCGCAAACCGCTCTGGAACATCTGGGGTTACTGGGCCACGCACGGCCTGGGCTACCACGAGTACCTCCAAATGTCCGAAGATCTCGGCGCCGAACCGCTCTTTTGCATCAACGTCGGCATGTCCCACCGCGAAGTCATCCCGATGGACCAGATGGGCCAGTGGGTCCAAGACGCGCTGGACGCCATCGAATACGCCAACGGCCCCACCCATACCGTTTGGGGCGGCCTGCGCGCCCGCAACGGGCATCCCGCGCCCTTTAATCTCAAATACCTGGAAATCGGCAACGAAAATGGCGGCCCCGCCTATAACGCGCGCTACCCGCTGTTCTACCACGCCATTAAGGCCAAATACCCGGCCATCCATCTAATCGCCAACGACTGGGGCGGCATTCCCAAAGACAGCCCCGTGGAAATCGTGGATGAGCATTACTACAACAATCCGGACTTCTTCATCCACCAGGCCAACCGCTACGACTCCTACAATAGGAATGGCCCGAAAATCTTCGTCGGCGAATACGCCGTCACTTCCGGCAGCGGCTTGGGCAACCTCCGCGGCGCCATTGGCGAAGCCGCGTTCATGACCGGCATGGAACGGAATTCGGACGTCGTCGTCATGGCCAGCTACGCGCCCCTCTTCGTCAATGTGAACCACAAGCGATGGCCCATCAACCTGATCGACTTCGATAGCTCGCGCGTCTTCGGCCTTCCCAGCTATTACGTCCAGCAAATGTTCAGTCAAAACCGCGGCGATGTCGTGCTGCCCCTCGAAGTGGACTCCCCGGTTACCGGCAGCAGTCCCAAAGGCGGCGCCGTGGGCGTGGGCACCTGGTTGACGCAAGCCGAGTACAAAGACATCAAAGTCACCCGCGGCAATGAAACCTTATTCGCCTCGGATTTTTCCCAAGGCACCGGGGGCTGGAAGCTTCGCGGCGGCGACTGGAAAACCCAGGACGGCGCGCTGCGGCAGACCTCCAACCGGGAAAACGTTCGCGCGATCGCCGGCGACAAAAATTGGAGCGATTACACCCTCACCCTCAAGGCGCGCAAGCTGAGCGGCGCGGAAGGTTTCCTGATCCTGTTCCGCGTCCAAAATGAAAATGAAAAATGCTGGTGGAACATCGGCGGCTGGGGCAACAAACGTCACGCCCTTGAAATGGGCGGCGTCAACGGCCATGAAGTGACCGGCAGCATCGAAACCGGCCGCTGGTACGACATCCGCGTCGAGTTGAAAGGCGACCTCGTCAGGTGTTACCTCGATGGCAAGCTCATCCACGACGCCACCGCGCCCGCCATGAAATCGCTCTACGCCAGCGCCAGCCGTGACCACACCAGCGGTGAAGTCATTCTCAAGGTGGTCAATGTGGCCAATGACCCGGTGTCCACGGAAATCAAGTTCAATGGCGTGAACGGATTCCGCAGCCCGGCCCAAGCCATCGTGCTGACGTCGGAAAACTCAACCGACGAAAACACCATCGAGAGTCCGACCAAAGTTGCCCCGGTGACCCAGCCCGTCGAAATCAAAGGCACCACCGTCAGCCATCGTTTCCCGGGCAACTCGCTGACCGTCTTCCGGCTGCAGCCGGAAAAATAAACCTGAAACGCGCCGTTGAACTCAACCGGAGGAAGCGAAGTAAACAGCGGCCGAGCCGGTAACCTGATCGTTCTGTCGCCGCCGGGCTTCACCGGCCCGGTGGGGGCCTCGGCCACGGCCGTCGGCCGCCCAGTTCTTCCCGCTCCGTTTCCTCGGTTCTCTCCGGTTCAACTCACATGTCAATATCTAATTTCGCGCCAGTCCTCGACCGTGATCAGCGCGGCTTTCTTCCACCCGGAGTGCCCGTCAAAGAACAAGAGGTTCGGTCCGCGACCATGACGGGTGGCAGCGACCCTTCTTTGGGGATTCAAGGCCCGGCCTCCCGCAACGTAGGGAAGGTGATCCGGGCTCCATACATCCTCCACTTCGGTGGCGCCGCTGGAGACCAGGGAGGTGATAATCGGACGCCACGAGCCGTTCTCGTTGTCGGCAAAATAGTAGGTATTAACCGGCTGCTGGACCTGACTCAATCGCGTGAAACCGATCACTTCGCTGCCTACCTTGTCGAGCGGGCTGCTGAATTTCCAGCCGTTCACCACATAACAGATCAACTGCTTTTTGTCGGGATAGCTTGGACAGGTGTAGATTTTGACTTTGGCGTAATCCGCGGGCGCCCCCCCACGCACCCCGAACTGCGGCGTGATCACCTGGTACCAAAGCGGGTCGTTGGCGCGGGGGATGAAGCCGCCCGAATCATCGGCGTACATGAGCAGGCCCAGTCCCATTTGATGCAGATTGCTGAGGCAGTTCGCCTTTCTTGACATTTCCTTGGCTTTACTCAACGCGGGCAACAGCATCGCTGCCAGGATGGCAATGATCGCGATCACCACCAGGAGTTCAATTAACGTAAACCCCCGGCTCCGGTGGCGTGCGATTCGGGTCAGTTTGGTTTTGACGCTGTCCCGGAGAAAGGAAAATGGGTTCCCGTCTT
>JADGRT010000181.1 GCA_017880715.1 Verrucomicrobiia bacterium
TCAGGTGTCAATGGTCGTTATGAATTGGTAATATTCGAAGTTTGCTGCTGGACCTGTCACCTGCCGATGAGTCATCGACCTCCCCCTGAACCTCGTAGCCGCGGACGTGAGTCCGCTCACCCTCTCGGCTTTCACAGTGCCCGGGCGTAGCGGCGTCTCGGAAGAGCGCCGCCAACTTAACGGTTTCGGGCAAAGGATGCGGCGCTCTGCCGAGACGCCGCTACGTGTAGCCGCCGCAGCGCCAGGAGGGAAAGGAATCTTCTTTGGTTGACGCAGCTTGACCTGCGTCTCTTTCCGCGGGCATCGGCGAACTACTTCACCTTTTTAGACTGCTCCAGTTCTTCGGCGGCGATTTCCTTTTCCGCCTGGCGAATGCCGGGAAGGCGTTCGCGTTCGGCGGCGAGCACGCGGGCGGCATCGCCGGGCGTGCTGAGAACGGTGGGGCGCATGAGCACCAGCAATTCGCTGCGGCTGTTTTTCTTATCGGTGGAGCTGAAAAGCCAGCCCAGCAGCGGGATGTCCTTGAGCAGGGGGACACCGCTTTTGGCTTTGGATTTGGAGGATTTAATAAAACCTCCGAGCATGACGGTTTCGCCATCGCGCACGGAGATGGTGGCCGAAGCGGTGCGTTCGGTGGTGTTGGGGACATCGTCGTTGCCGATCTTGGTAAAGCCGGAGACTTCATTAATCTCCTGGACGATTTCCATGACCACGAGGTTATCAGGAGTGATGTAAGGAGTGACGCTCAGGCGAATGCCGACCTCCAACTGTGAGTAAGAAGAACTGGGCGAGCCACCATAGCCGCCGCCGTAATATTGGCTGGTGATGTAGGGGACGGTTTCTCCGTTGAAGAACTCGGCCGCGACCGCATGCGTGGTCTGGATGCGCGGCCGCTGCAGTACGGTGGAAGTGCTGCTGCTGGCGATGGCCGTCACGGCCACGTCCAAGTCGCCGCCGTATTTGCCGAAATAGCTGAAGCCAGTGGGCAGGCCGGTGGAGAAATTGGTGACGCTCGACAGGAAACTCGGACCGTTCATGCTGCCCGCGAGGCTGGTCAATTTGCCACTCGTTTGCGGTCCGCTGGCAGTGGATACACCATAATTGAGTGTGTCCCCTAATCGCACGTCCAGAATGGCCGCTTCGATGAGCACCTGGGCGAGGAGGACGTCCAGCTTGGCCACAATGTTGGTGATCGTGACCATGTCCTGCTTGTTGGCATACACGACCAGCGAATTGGCGCTGGCGTTTGGGATGATCCGGGCGTCGCCGAGGATTTCCGAGGTGCCGCCGGTGGCCGCCCGGCCGAGGATCTGCGCCAGTCGGTCGCGGTAGGATGCCTGGGCGTTGGCGGCAGCCGGTTGGCCCAGCTGACCGGGTTGGCCGGGCTGGCCGGGCTGGCCGGGCTGCTGTCCCGGGGTGCGAAGGTTGCGGCTGCTGCTGCTGCTGCCGCTGCCGCCGCGACTGCGACTCGTCGTGCGGCTGCTGGCAGCGCCCGTGCGGGGGGCGCCTGCGCCGCCTGCGCCGCCGCCGCCACCGCCAATCAGGCCGCTCATGACCGTATAGATGTCCTCGACTTTACCGTATTTGATGGGAACCACCTCGAGCCGGTAATCTTCCGGCGGAGCGACATCCACCTTGGCAATGATCTCCATCATGCGTTTGATATTTTCGGCGTAGTCGCGCAAGACGAGGGTTTGGCTGCTGTCGATGGCCAGGATGCCCCCCTGAGTTTTGGCGAACGTCTGCAAGGTGGCGGCAATTTCCGAGGGCATCACGTTGGTGACTTGGATGATTTGGGTCACGAATTGGCCGGCATCGGGCAGCTCCTTGGGATTGATTTTCGAGATGGACGAGGCTTCCCTCATGGCGGAGGTCTCCGGAACCGCTTTGATAAATTTTTCGCCAACCGGGATCATGGTGACTTGATTCATGGCCAGGACGCTGTCAAAGGCGCGAATGAGTTCCTGCCGGGTTAAGGGCGTCTTGGTATTGATCGTAATTTTGGCATCGGGCAGGCCGGCGGGGCGGAGGATGGTGCGATAGACCAAATCCGCATAGATATCCAGGAACTGCTCCAGCGGCATCGCCTGGAATTTGATGGCGCCCGGTTCGATCAACGCTTCCGCGTTTTCGGCCGCATTGGTTGAATTAACGGTTTGGGCGGTTCCCGCAGCGAAGGACGGAACGACATTTGTCTGGGCACTCGCGGCCGGGGAAGGCGGGACAGGAAACGCGGGGAAGGCCGGAGCTGCCATGGGGGCATTGGTTCGGGCGCCTGGCGGAATCCGGGGGGTGGCTGAAGGTGGAGCGTTGGTAATCGAGACCGCGGGCGCCGTAGCCCCGGTAAGCGCGTTGCTGACGACCGGCGTAGTGGTCATCGTGGCCGGGGCGGGCGCATTCGTTTTGCGGACCGTGAGGGTGGACGGGGGTCGGTTGGACACGCTTCGGCTGGGGGCAGCGGGTTGGTTAGTGGCGGCTGGCGGCGGAATTTGCGCGCGGGTGGCGGTCGTCAGGGAGAGCCAGCAACAGAACGTGAGTAGAGATAGTCGCATGAGTGTTTTCATGGTTTGCGGCCAGCGGGTCGGTTGGTGGCTGGCGTCAAGGATTTTGGTTCGAGATTGCGGCCAGCGGGTCGATTGGTGGCTGGCAGCGAGGATTTCGATTCGATTTTCTTCGGTTTTTGATAGCTGGCAATCAGCGTGGCGCGGCAGGTCAGACGGGTTTGGGAGGGATCGGGCCCGATGGACAGATCGCGCACCCGGATCATGGAATTGCCGGCGCCCAGGTTATATAGGAAATCCACCAGCTCCTTGGGGCCGATAGTCTGCATGTTGATGGTCATGGTTTGTTCTTCGAAAAAGGCGTTGGTGTTGACGGAGGATCGGGTGGGGGGGCCGTAACTGGAGATGCTGACGCCAGTCCGGCTGGCTTGTTCCTGGACGGTGCGCAGGAATTGGATGGACTGCTCGGCGGGGAGTACGGCGTAACCCTGTTCTTCCAGCTTGGCCAGGCGGACGCGGTAGTCGGCCAGTTTGGCGGTTTCCTTTTTATACTCGGCCAGCGTGACTTGGGCTTTGGCGTGGTCGTTGCGAAACCGTCCCATGTCCTGGAAGTGGGGCCAGACGAACCAGTAATTCAACAGAAAGAGCACCACGGTGGTGACGATCACCAGGAGCCGGCGTTCCTGAGGGCGCAAATTCAATCGATTCAGGAATCCGCTCATTCGATCTCCGGGGAATTGTATTCGCAACTGAAGCTCCACTGCCGCAGGTTTCCGGCGCCACCGACGAGTTGCGACGTGGGGGGATCCACTTTCGTGAACAACAGGGCGGGCTTGGCATTGGTGGCACTGGAGGTGGCACTGGAGGTGGCCTTGCTCATGACCTCGTTGAAATCGGTGATTTTGCCGACGTCTTCGTCTTTCGCCTGGCCGAAAAGCAGGAGTTTCTTGCCTCTTTGGAAATTCATGGAACCTAGCGTTAATTCCTTGGGAAGCAGTTCGGCGGTGGCGCTCCAACAATCCAAGGCGGCGAATTTGAGGCCGACTTGCTCTTGCAGGATTTGGATGCGCTCCCTCATTTGCTTGGCCGCCTGGTAATCGGCGTTTAACCGGGCGACCTCCTTGTCCACTTGCTGCTTTTGATATTGGACGACCTGCAAGGTAGCGAAATAAACCGCCAAAACGACCAGGTACACGGCGCCGATGGCCAACAAACCGCGCATCCACAAGTGGTCGATGAACTGCTGTCGATAGCGGGCGGCGTATTCGGGGGGCAGCAGGTTGGCCTGCGCCACATGGCGGGCCACGCGCTGGGCATTCAGGGCGGCCAGTTCACGCGCCGGGAGCGCTTTGTGGGTTTCGACGGGAGCGTTGGCGAACTGGCGCAGCACCGGCTCCCAGGCGGCCAGGGTTGGCTCGTCGGCCACCAGATGCCATTGCGGCGGCGAGGTCAACCAGCCTTCCAGCTCGCCGGCCCAGATGATTTGGGTGAGTTGTTCTTGCACTGCCTCGGACCACTGATCGGTGGCCGGCAATTGGAGCCAGGCCAGGTTTTGTAGGATGTCGCCGTACCACCAGGCGACCAGACCGCCGTTTTTGCCAGTATCGAGGAGGGGATAAACCCAGGCGCCATCGCCTTTGACGGGAGTGGTCAGGATCTGATGGAGCACCGGCAGTTCGAGGCGGTCCGCCATATAACCCAGGCCTTCCAACTCGCCAAGGAAGGATTCCACCAGGTCGCGCGCGACAATGAGGACGATGACGGTCTGGAGGGCGGCTTGAGGTTGGGCTTGGCCGTCGTCATTCGCGACGGTTGCCGGCGTGGTTTTCCAAGGCAGCGCCTCGAGTGTCCAGACGATTTGATTCAGGGGCAGGGGCGAGAGTTTTTCCAGTTGCAGCTCCGCCATGGGCCGCAATTCGGTGGGATCGCTGGCGGGCAGTTGAATCACGCGCAGAAAGACCTTGTCCTGGGGCAGCCAGGCCAGGTTTAATTTGCGATGCCAGAGCGAACGCCAACCTTTTGAAACCAGGCTGGCGGGCAGCGGATCGGCTGGCGTCCGGTCGTCTTCCGCCAGCAGGGCGGGGGTGTCGCCGGTGACTCCAAACTGCCACAATCGCCGCTGGCTGGCGGCCAATTGGAGCACGTTGCAGGAATGAAGGGAGGCTGGTTTGGCTTGCCTCATACATCCGCCTTGGTATCGCCGACGAGCGCCCGGAGGTGCTCTTCCATCTGGGTGACGCGCAACACTTCCTCGATGGTGGTCTGGCCAGCGCGCACTTTGTTCCAGCCGTCGGTGCGCAAGGTGCGCATGCCCAGTTCAATGGCCTTTTGGGCGATGGTCGAGGCGGCGGAGCGGTTCAGAATCAACGGGCGCAATTCCTCGTTGAGCAGCAGCAATTCGTAGATGCCCATGCGCCCCTGGTAGCCCAACTGCCGGCATTCCTCGCAGCCCACGCCGCGCCAGAAAGTAGCGGTGGCAATTTCGGCTTCGGGAAAGCCAATGCGCCGCAGGTAATCGCGTTCGACCTTTTGTTCCTTTTTGCAGTGCGGGCAGATGATGCGCACCAGGCGCTGCGCCATGACGGCTTCCACCGAGGACGCCACCAGGAACGGCTCGATGCCCATGTCAATCAAACGGGTGAAGGCGCTGGGGGCGTCGTTGGTGTGCAGGGTGCTGAAAACCAGGTGGCCGGTCAGGGCGGCGCGGATGGCGATTTCGGCGGTTTCGAGGTCGCGGATTTCGCCGATCATGATGACGTTCGGATCCTGGCGCAGGATGTGGCGCAGCCCCATGGCGAACGTCAGGCCGATTTCCGGCCGCACCGCAATCTGATTGATGCCCTTAAGTTCGTATTCCACCGGTTCCTCGATGGTGATGATCCGTTTATGCACGGAATTGATCGTGCTGAGAAACGCGTAAAGGGAGGTGGATTTGCCGGAGCCGGTGGGCCCGGTGACCAGGAAAATGCCATGCGGTTTGAGGATGATTTCGCGAATGGCGGACTCTTCCACTGGAGCAAACCCCAGTTTTTCGAGGTCGAGAAAAATCTTGCCGCGCGTGAGCAGACGCAGCGACACGCTTTCGCCATAGACGGTGGGCACGGTGGAAACGCGGATGTCGATTTCCTCCCCTTTGATGCGCACGTTGATGCGGCCGTCCTGGGGCAGGCGCTTTTCGGCGATGTTCATGCCCGACATGACCTTGATGCGCGAAATGATGGCTGCCTGGAAGCGTTTGAGCTGCGGGGGCATCGGGGTCTGGTGCAGGATGCCATCGATGCGGTACCGGATACGCAACTCATCTTCGGCCGGCTCGAAATGAATGTCGGTGGAGCGGTCCTTAAAGGCTTCCCAGATGATCTGGTTTACGAATTTGATGACGCTGGCTTCCTGATCGGATTCGGTGATTTCCTTGTCCTCGGCCACGACCAGTTCGAGGGTGTCGTCTTCGGCCATTTCATCGAGGGTTTCGGCGCCGACGCCATAATATTTTTTGAGGGCTTTTTCGATTTCAGCCTGGGGGGCCAGCGCGAACCGCACGGGGCATTGGGCGGCGAACCGCACGGAGTTGAGCAGGGCGGTGCTGAAGGGATTGTTGATGGCAATCTCGAGAATGTCGTTTTCGAATTGGATGGGCATGACCACGTGCTGGAACGCCACCTTGGTGGAAATCTTCTGCCGGGCTTCGGGGGCAATGCTCAGACGCGGCAGATCCACGTATTTCCAGTTGAGGACCTTAGCCAGCTTTTGCAGGAACTGATCCTCGGAGATGCCGAGTTCACGGCAGAAAAACGCCATCATCGGTTCCGTGGAGCCATTCTCCACCGCCAACTGCCAGGCTTTATGCCATTGCTGTAACTGGTCCGCTTGGGCCAGACCTGCTAAGGCAAAAACTTGCTGTATCGATGTATATGCCATGCCAACGCCTTCGACTATCCATTGTTAGAAACAATCGAAGGCGGGAAAAGTTGCGCGTTGAGGCGCAGAAATGCAACGATGAACTGCGGCG
>JADGRT010000182.1 GCA_017880715.1 Verrucomicrobiia bacterium
TTGGATCCGGGCGTCATCCTGGGTTATTTGCCCGGACGCCCCATCCCCGTCAGTCCGCTGCGCCTGGGCGCTCATGCGCGCATTCGCAGCAACTCGGTTCTCTACACCAATTCCGTCATCGGCGATCACTTCGAGACCGGACACAACGTGGTGGTGCGCGAGGAAAACCAGATCGGCCATCACGTTTCGATCTGGAATAATTCCTGCATCGATTACGGTTGCTCCATCGGCAATGGGGTCCGCATTCATAACAATATTTACATTGCCCAATTCACCATCCTGGAAGACGAGGTCTTTCTGGCGCCGGGCGTCATGATGGCCAACGATCCCCA
The DNA here is from genome assembly GCA_017880715.1 of Verrucomicrobiia bacterium. Classification (GTDB taxonomy): domain Bacteria; phylum Verrucomicrobiota; class Verrucomicrobiia; order Limisphaerales; family UBA1319; genus JADGRT01. Next base: position 333 of record JADGRT010000182.1, read on the forward strand.
TCCGATCTGCACCAAGTGCATGAAGGGGCCCACGCTCAAGCGCGGTTGTCGCGTGGGCGTCAATGTGACGATCTTGTCCCATGTCACGATCGGCGAGGGAGCTTTAATTGGCGCCGGCAGCGTGGTGACGCGCGACATTCCGCCGTTTACCCTGGCTTACGGCAATCCCGCCAAACCCCGCAAGCCGGTCGATGCCCTGACCTGCCCGTTCAACCTGGTGACGCCTTACGTGGCGGGGCGGGATGTGCGCACGCGCGAACGGGAAGGGTCCGCGTGACAGCCACCGGCGGCAGCTCGAAGCCGGCGTCCGGCGCCCGCGTTCTGGTAACCACCTTTGCCTTCAACGAAGGTTCCAAAATCCTGGCCACCGTCGAGCGCATCGTGGCGGCCACCCAACATGATGTGGCGGTCATGGATGATGGGTCCACCGACGGTTCCATGGAACCGCTGCGCCAATTCCCGGTTCAGATCGTTTCCAACTCCCGCAATGAAGGCATCGGCGCCATGATGAAGCGCGCGTTCGATTTTGCGCTGACCCACCACTACGACATTCTGGTGATCATGGCGGGGAACAACAAGGATGAGCCCCGGGAAATCCCGCTCCTGCTGCAGCCGATCATGGAGGAAGGCTATGATTTGGTGCAGGGCTCCCGTTTCCTGCAAGGCGGAGGCTTTGGTAATATGCCTTTCTATCGGGTGCTGGCGACGAAGCTGCATCCCTTCCTGTTTTCGCTGGCCGCGCGGAAATGGGTGACCGAAAGCACCAACGGCTTCCGCGCCTTTCGCACGGCGCTGTTGCGCGATCCGCGCATCGACTGGCGGCAGCCGTGGCTCGACCAGTACGAATTGGAGCCTTACCTCCTTTTCAAGGCCATCCGTCTGGGCTACCGAACCACCGAAGCGCCGGTCACTAAAATTTATCCGCCCAAAAAACTGGGATACACCAAAATGAAACCGATTGTCGGCTGGTGGAGCATTCTCCGACCGGTCGTCTATCTGGGCCTGGGCCTCAAAAAATAGGCGGTCTATGAACATTCCTTTTCTCGATCTCAAAACTCAGTACCGCGCCCTGGCCGCCGAGGTCGATGACGCTCTCCATGGCGTTATGGCCAATGCGGATTTCATCCTGGGCAAGGACGTGGAGCTTTTCGAACGGGAGTTCGCCGCCTACTGCGGTGTGCCGCATGCCGTGGGGCTGGACTCCGGCATTTCGGCGCTCGAACTGGCGTTGCGCGCGCTGGGCATCGGCCCGGGGGACGAGGTGATTACGGTCTCGCATACGTTCATTGCCACCGTCTCGGCGATTTCTTTCACCGGCGCCAAACCCGTTTTCGTCGATGTCCGCCCCGACACATTCAACCTGGACACCCGCCTGATCGAAGCGGCGATCTCCCCGCGGACCAAGGCCATTCTGCCCGTGCATTTGTATGGCCAGCCGGCCGATATGCAGCCCATCCTGGACGTGGCCCGAAAGTATCGCCTGGCGGTGGTCGAAGACGCCTGTCAAGCGCATGGCGCGCGTTATCGCGGACAGCGCGCGGGGACCTTTGGCGAGGCGGGCTGTTTTAGTTTTTATCCGGGAAAGAATCTGGGAGCTTACGGCGACGCCGGCATGTTGGTGACGCGCAACCGGGAACTGGCCGAAAAAGTCCGCATGTTGCGCAACTACGGTCAGAGCGAAAAATATCACCACCTGTTTTTGGCTTACAACCATCGGCTGGACACGATGCAAGCGGCGGTGTTGCGGGTGAAACTGAAACGGCTGGACGATTGGAATGCCGCCCGCCAGAAACTGGCGCAACGGTATCGCGCGGGGCTCGAAGGGCTGAGCGAGGTGGTGGTGCCCACCGAAGCTCCGGATCGAACGCACGTCTATCACCTGTATGTCATCCAGCATCCGGACCGGGATGGCCTGGCGGCCTTTCTGCGCCAGCAGGGCATCGCCACCGGACTGCATTATCCGATCCCCGTGCATCGGCAGCCCTGCTACGAGTCTCTGGGCGTGGCCCGCGGATCGTTGCCCGTTACCGAGCATCTGGCGCTGCGAATATTGACGCTGCCGATGTTTCCGGAAATGACCGCCGAGCAAGTCGATTACGTTTGCGCGCAAATCCGGAATTATTCCAGCCGCCAACCCGGCGCGTGAGCCTGTTCGCGAATAGGCCCTGGCTGGGGGACGGCCAGCGTTTGTTGGTAGGGCGGTGTTGCCGCACCGCCCCAATATCAGGGCGGAGCAGCAGCTCCGCCCTACCGGGTTCATGGGAAGAAACGGCCCGAACGAGAGTCAAGTGCCAGCCCCATTTCTGAATATCCCCCATTCCGCCAGCGTCTCTGGTTGACATGCATTGTCCAAGCCGAAACCCTGGCTCCGGGAACATCCGTCCGGAGAGACCCGCCGGTTTTACGTTGATCGAGCTGTTGGTGGTGATTGCCATCATCGCCATTCTGGCGGGCATGCTGCTGCCGGCATTGGCAAAAGCCAAATCGAAGGCGCATAGCGTCAATTGCGCCAACCATATCAAACAGTTGAGCCTGGGTTGGACCCTTTACACCGACGACAACGCCGATTTCCTGGTGACGAACAACGGCAAGGCCGAGACAACCCAAAAACGGCAGAGTTGGGTCAATAACATCCTCGATTGGGGTAATACGCCGGATAACACCAATCTGGCCTTGATCACCAGCGGGAAACTCTCGCCTTATGTCAAGGATGCGACAGCCACTTTCAAGTGCCCGGCGGACAGGTCGAAGGCGGCCAACGGACCCCGCACTCGCAGTTACTCGATGAACTCCCTGGTGGGCGATCCGGGCACCATGGCTGACGTGTTCAATCCCCGCCTCATGCAGTTCTACAAATCGACGCAAATCGTCAATCCGGTCCGCACCTTCCTCATTCTGGACGAGCATCCGGACACGATCAACGACGGCTTTTTCGTGAACCGCTGGGACGAATACAAATGGGGCAACCTGCCGGCGTCATATCACAACGCCGCGGGCAACCTGTCATTTACCGACGGCCATGAGGAAAGCCATCATTGGACCATCCCCGACACTGTGCGCCCCGCGGTCCAAGGCGGCGCCAACAGCGGCAACGGTTTCCCCGCCTCGCCGCCGACGGACTTCGACTGGCTGAAAGACCGGGCCAGCGTGCCCAAGGGATAGCGGCTATTCAACAAGGTACCCGCGGCAAAGGCGTTGCCTTCTTTCCAATACCTCCAGCGGAGGACCGTCAGGACGAAGCCCCAAAGCGGCATGAGGCAGTCATTGCTAATCAATCTGAACGCGACATGAAAATAACTATCCGGAGTCTCTTTAGGTCCGTGCCGCAACCGCGTTGGTTCGCCATGGCAGGGATGGGCCTGTGGCTCTCCTCGCCTAATGCCCCAGGCAAGGATTGGCCGCAATGGGGCGGCTCCAATAGCAAGAACATGGTGTCCGAGGAGAAGGGCTTGCCTGACTCGTTTGTGCCCGGGGAGAAGGATTCGCCGGCGGGTCGGATCCTGATGGAGACAACGAAGAACGTGAAGTGGGCCACCAAGCTGTGCCAGGCGATTTACTCCACGCCCGCGGTGGCCGGGGGCAAGATTTTCATCGGCGGACGGCAGCCGGGGCTGGGTCTGCTGCTGTGCCTGGACGAGAAAACGGGCAAGCGCCTCTGGCAGTGGGAAGGGCCGGCCAGAAAGGTTGCCGCCTACATTGACGGATTCCTCATCGGCATCGGACCCAATCCCGAGGCGCTGGGCGTCTGTTCCACTCCCATCGTGGAGGGGGACCGCGTCTATTTCGTGACGCACAGTTTCAAGGTGATGTGCCTGGATGTAAACGGCCAGCCAACCGGATCTGAAGCTGGCCAGGCGCGGGTGCTCTGGGAATGCGATCTCTGGGACAAACTGGGCGTGTTTCCCTGTGACGCCGCCAATGGTTCCCCGGCCATCGACGGCGATTTGCTTTACGTGCAGACATCGAACGGGGTGGATCGGAATATGGGACCCGCCAAGGAACTGAAACGCAAGATTCCCGCTCCGAATGCGCCGAACCTGGTTGTCTTGGAGAAGCAGACTGGACGCCTCGTCGCCACCGATGATCTGGCGATCGCCGAGCGCATCTTGCATGGCCAATGGTCGCCGGTGTCGCTGGGCACAGTCGCTGGGCGAAAACTGGTTTTCTTCGGCGCCGGCGACGGTCGTTGCTACGCGTTTGAAGCTCTGGCGTCCGCTCCGGAGAAACCGGTCAAACTGAAGACGGTCTGGTCGTTTGACTGCATTCCCCCGGAATACCGGTCGTATGGAGGCTTGGATGCGGTGTCGTACTACTGCTTGGGCGACAAAAGGTGCCAGGACACGTTGAACAAAAATGACGGGACGTTCGTGGGCGAGAGCGAGATCATCGGCACGCCGGTCTTCCATCACAATCGCGTCTATGTGGCCATTGGCCGCGATCCTGAGCATGGCCGGGGACGAGGCGCATTGCACTGCATCGACGCGACCAAAACAGGCGACATTACCCAGACGGGCCGGGTGTGGACCTACCAAGGCTTGGACCGAACCCTCTCGACGGTTTCCATCGCGGATGGCCTGCTCTACCTCTGCGATGTTGCCGGGCGTCTGCACTGTGTCGATGCGGAAACGGGACAGTGCCACTGGGTTCACGAGAGCAACGCCGCCGTTTGGGGATCGACGCTGGTGGCGGACGGAAAGGTTTATATGCCCACGCCAAAGGGCCTGACGGTGCTGGCTGCGGGCAAGGAGAAAAAGGTGCTGAGCCAGATCAACGTTGGGGCAACGATCTATGCCACGCCGGTCGCGGCCAACGGCACGCTCTACATCGCGTCACGCGCCGGCTGGCTTTGGGCGGTCAGCCAGGGCTCGCCGGCAAACTAGCATCGGAGGCTCCGTTTCAATGCCTTAGCGTGCGGATTTTCACTTCGTTTTTGGCAGCGCGCGTGTCGCGCCTCCGGAAATGCCGCCATCGATGAGCAGCGTCTGCGCGGTCATGTATTCGCTGGCAGCGGAAGCCAGAAACACGATCGCCCCGTCCAGATCGCTTGGCTGTCCAGGCCGTTTGAGAGGAATGCGGTCGCAAAGGTATTCCACCCATTCCCTGTTTTCGTACAGCACGGCGTTTTGAGCCGTTTTAAACCAGCCGGGCGCCAGACAGTTCACCGTGATGCCGTGGACGCCCCAGTCGTCAGCAAGGCTCATGGTCAGTTGCTTCACACCGCCCCGGCTGGCGCCATAGGGGCCCAGCCCGGCATAACCCGCCACGCACGTCACGGAACCAATATTGATGATACGGCCATATTTCTTCGGAATCATGTGCCGTGCCACCGCCTGGGAAACAAAGAACGTGCCGCGCAAATTTGTGTCGAGAACCAGATTCCAGTCCTCCCATGACACTTCCAAAGCCGGTTTGCGCACGTTACATCCCGCGTTGTTTACCAAAATGTCAATCTTGCCATAGTGATCCACCGCGCACTGAACCATCTTCTGGATGCTCTCGTAGTTCCGCACGTCCAGCGCCAGCGGCAGCGCCGGGCGCCCGATCGCCTCGATTTCCGACTGGAACGGCCTAAGCGTGTCGGGATTGCGGCTGGTGATGACCAGGTCGGCGCCAGCTCTGGCCAGGGCTCGCGCGAAAAACTGGCCCAGCCCGCGACTGGTCCCGGTGACGATGGCCACTTTGCCGGTGAGATCAAAAAGCTTGGATTCCATAAAATGTAGTTGGTTTGCTATTGCGGTTTGAGAACGGCCTTCAGCAATCCCGGCTCCTGGCGGTAGAGCCGGTCGAACCAGGCCGCTCCCTCGGCCAACGGCGCACCGCGCTGCCCACCTCGGCGATGACGCCGGCACCCTCGTAACTGAGCTTCAAGTACTCCTTTAGAATGAGCGCTTTCATGGCTGGCCCGTTTTGACAACGCCGATGGTGATTAGCATGTTGGCGAAACGTTGCTCCTCACCGGTGGCAATGACAAGTGCCGTCTGCGATTGGTTCACCGCCGGTGCGCAGCTCAGATTTTTCTGGAGCGCCGACATTGTGTCGGCTTGGGGGTTGACCCATTCGGCGAGGCGGACAAGAATGTCCAATGCCACTAGGATTTGAGCTATAGGTGCCGCACGGAGGCCGTGGTTTTTGTCCCGGAGGGACTCTTGAAAATAGCCCGGCGTTTCAACGCCGG